>JBGPNE010000006.1:0-19136 GCA_041487335.1 Pyrinomonadaceae bacterium | reverse complement strand
CACCCCACGCGGGCTGCCCGCGTGGGGACCCCGCGGGGCAGATACAAAGTCTGGCTTCTTCCGCTCAATGTCGACGGCACGGGACGAGGTGGTGTCAACCAAATTCTCGGGCTTCACGATCTTGTCCTGAACCGAAGTCTGACTAGATCCGCCCCGTGCAGCTTTCCAGTCGTGATAATCCGTGTAGTCACCGTCGTAATGCTCGGCAAGACCTGAACCGTCGAGCGCCAGTATCTGGGTCGCGATGCGGTCAAGAAAGTACCGGTCATGACTGATGGTAATTATTGAACCCTCGTAAGCATCGAGAGCTTCTTCCAGCGCCTCGCGCGAGGGAATGTCCAGATGGTTCGTCGGCTCGTCAAGTACAAGAACGTTGACTCGCGAATAGATCAACTTGGCGAGCGCGAGTCTTCCCTTTTCTCCGCCGGAAAGATCGCGAACGTGTTTGTAGACGTCGTCGCCGCTAAAAAGGAACTTCGCGAGAAACGAACGTAGCTCGCCGGCAGTTGCGTTTGCTGGTGCAACGCGGCGCAACTCCATGATGATCTCGTTTCGGTCATCGAGATCGTCGAGTTGCTGCGCGTAATAACCAATTTGAACTTTTGTGCCCCAGCGAATCTCGCCGTAGAGCGGCGGGATCTTCTTCAGAATCGTCCTGAGAAAAGTTGTCTTGCCAGATCCATTCGACCCAATGATTCCAAGGCATTCGCCACGTCGCAGAATGAACGATATGTCGCGGGCCAGAACCATCTCCCCGTAGCCGATGGAAGCCTCGTTCACGGTAAGCACGTGATTGCCAGTTCGCTCGATTGACTGAAGACGAAAATCGCCAGATGACTGATCCACGCGGACCCTATCGAGGCGCTGAAGCTTTTCCAGCATTTTTCGGCGCGACTTTGCCTGCTTGGTCTTCTGTCCCGCAATGTTCCGGCGAATGAACTCCTCGGTTTTTGTAATTAACTGTTGCTGGCTGTCATAGGCACGCTGCTGCGCTTCTCTACGAATCTCACGTTCCGCCAGGTAATCGGAGTAGTTGCCCGTGTAGCTTGAGGCGCGACCGTTTTCGAGTTCGACGATCCTGCGGCAAGCGCGATCCAGGAAGTAGCGATCATGGCTAATAACAACATAAGCGGACGAATAGCTCTGTAAAAATTCTTCAAGCCACTCAACTGCCGTTACGTCGAGATGATTTGTTGGCTCGTCAAGCAACAGCACGTCGGGTTCTGCAAGCAGAAGTCGAACTAGACCGAGACGGTTCTGCTGACCACCGGAAAGTTTCTCGGTTTCCAGAGGCCAGGTGTCGCGTTCAAAGCCGAGGCCTTGCAGGATTGCTTCCGCCTTCGCTGCATACTCAAATCCACCCTCGCGCTCAAACTGGTGTTGCAGATCACTGTATCGTTCCAGCACCTTTTCGAGGTCGGCTCCCACTTCGGCCATACGATGCTCAAGCTCGTGCATCTCGTGCTCGAACTGCTGTAAATGACCGAAAGCCGCAAGAGCTGACTCGTGTACCGTTGACCCTGCTTGAAAATGTACGTGCTGCGAAAGCAGCCCCAGTCGAATCCCCCTCGCGCAAACGAGATCGCCACGGTCCGGCGATTCCTCCCCACTGATCAAGCGGAACACTGTTGTCTTACCAGCACCGTTGCGTCCGACGAGACCGACGTGTTCACCGGGATTGATCTGTAGAGATGCGCCACGCAAAACATCTTGCGTGCCGTAAGATTTGTAAACGTCTGATAAACGGAAAAGCATGGTTGTCTGTTTCAGAAAGCGGAGTTAAGCGTCTCTTGAAAGCTAGTACAATCTTTGAAGTCGGGGGACGCGTGTTGACAACAGATTCGCCGTCCCCTGAACGTCAACCTTTGGCCTTCTAGACAATTCAGTCTCTATCAAGACGCACGAAGCGGGCGCGGAGCAATGAACCTCCCACACCCGCTCGAAGCGACTAGCCACCCTTTAAGATTTGGGCGAAGCGTTCCCCGCCGGACTCGATGCCTGCCGAGGGCTCGCTGCGGTTTGGGGGCTCGCTGCCGGAGAACCTACGGCTCCCGGGGAAGCCGGTCGCAGACCCAGATTGCTTGGATTGCTAAGCATGTTGCTCGCGAGATTATTGACGATCTTAGCGTCGTACATGGCCACCTCGAGCAGTGCCGCGTTGAGTATCTCCTTGCGCTGATTCACCAGGGCTTGTGTTATTTGCTGACGGACGCCCGGGCTCTCGAGGGTAAGGTTCTCCGTCTGTAGCCGCTTTTCCTCGAGTTTAAAGATGTACCACTTACCGCTATTGAAACGCACTGGTTCGGTAAGGTCACCAACCTGCATCGAACCGAAGAAGCGGCCGACCAACTCGGACGGAAAGCCATTTTGCTTCAGATCATCCTCGGTCGCGAAACCGACGTCACCACCGCGCGTCAGAGTGTTAGCATCTTCGCTCTTGGCACGCGCAACCGTAGCGAAATCAGCGCCGCCTTTGAGCTGCTGATATATGTTATCAATTTTTAATTTCGCTTCTGCGTCATTCTTTGCATCATTCTGCGTGATTCCCTGACCGCTGTTATCCGTCGGGTCCGCAACAATCATCGCGAGCGCAACACCGCGGGAGTTAACAAACCGCTGCCGGTTGTTGTTATAAAAGTCCTCCACTTCTTTATCGCTGATGCTGATTTTGCCGCTATATTTGTCTTGCAGGTTCTTGATTGCAACGTCCTTGCGCGCCTCTTCTCGCAAGGTCTCCATCGTTATGTTTTGTTGACTAAGGCTCTTCTGAAAGTCCTCGTCCGTCATGCCGCTCTGTTGCTTCTGCTGATTAATCGCCGAGGTGATCTGCTCTTCGGTGGGAAGCAGTTTCTCTCTTTCAGCGCGCTGGAAGAGGACTTCTCGCTGGATGAGACTGTCGAGAACCTGCAGCCGGGCCTGCGCCAGTTCGAGTTGGGAGAGCTGAGACTGTTTTCCACTTGATTGTTGACTAATTCCTCGCTCCACCTCTGCCAGCATGATGTTTTTCCCGTTCACGCTAGCGGCAACCATACTGTCCTTGGCATCTGGGCCTCCGCCCGAATTACACGCATTTGAGATGAGCGAAATAAGCGCTAGAAGGGTTATCGTAGTAACTAACTTTGCGGATTTGTGCACTTTAGACTCTTGCTCCTTTAAAAACTAACAGTGATTCGAATGCGGGTAGTGATGCAGTTTGGCTCAGTCGCTGCGGCCACTCACCTGTTTCTAACCAAACTGCACCACTACCCGAATGCGTGGCTGCTTGACGATGTGGAATTCCGTTTGTTATAAGTTCTGGTTTCTTGCCTTGCCCAATTTGGTAACCGCATAAGGCAGTCAGCACTAATCGGGTGCATTCAAACGGCTTGGAGGTTTCATACTAATGGCTAAACGTTGCGAAGTCTGCGGCAAGGGCCCTCAATTCGGTAATAACGTATCTCACGCAAACAATCGAACGCCGCGCCGGTTTAATCCAAATCTCCAGTCAATCCGAGTGCAACTTCCAAAGGGTGGGGCGCAACGAATGAAAGTTTGTACGAGATGCATCAAAGCCGGTAAAGTTTCTAAGGCCGCTTAACAAAAGTCTCAAACTCTTTTGATAACCGGCGAGGCCAACAAGCGTCTCGCCGGTTTCATTATTCCCGCACCAGAGCTATCGCTTCGATTTCCACTCGGGCATCCCGCGGCAAACGAGACGCTTCTACCGTTGCTCGAGCTGGTGGCTCAGTCGTAAAGAACTTTCCATAAACCTCATTCATTGCCACAAACTCTTGCATATCCGCAAGAAAGACCGTCGTTTTTACAATATGGTCCAATCCACTGCCAGCCGCCTCAAGCACAGCAGACAGATTCTTGAGGACTTGCTCGGTTTGCTGCGCAATTCCGCCTGGTATGAACTGTCCCGTCTGAGGGTCAATGGGTATTTGACCCGAGGCAAAGACGAATCTGCCTGCCCTTATCGCTTGCGAGTAGGGTCCAATCGCTTGCGGAGCTAGTTCTGTCTGAATTCTCTCCCTCATAGTTCGGGACGGCCTCTTTTTGGGTGCCGAAAACAAACGCGGGATTTTAACAGAAAGGCTCGGACAAGAGCAAAGTTACGGACCGGACCGGCCGGACCACTAGGCCGCCCCTTGCATTCTCTCGACGTCAAGGACGCCGGGGACACCCTTTATTGAGTTGACGACCTTGTCCAGATGCTTAACATCAAATACCTCAACGGTCACCTCGATATGGCCCTTCTCGTCAGAAGCTATCGAGGCTCGCGCGTCACGAATTCCTGTTTTCATATCCGAAATTGCGCCCGTAATGCCGGCGATCATCCCAGTGCGGTTTTCCGTTATGGCCAGCAGCTTCACGGCGTAAGCCGTTTTCTCGGGTCGCCCAGCCCATTCAACTTCGACGATGCGTTCGCGATTGACCATCAATTGCATGACGTTCTTACAGCGTTTTGTGTGAACGGCTACCCCTTTACCCAGGGTGACATAGCCAATGATCTCCTCACCGTGGAGCGGATTGCAGCAACGTGCGCGCGTGACCATCAAATCATCGACTCCGCGGACGACGATCGAATCATCTCCGAGGCGGATAAGTCGCTTCACCGCTCGAACTCCGCTGCGCAGCCGTGATTCTTTCTGCTTATCGAGTTGTTCAAATTGTTCAGGGCCGAGATATTTCGCGATTACGTTGCGCGGGATGAGCTTTCCATACCCAATTGCGGCGAGCAGATCTTCAACGCGACCGTAGCCGTATTCATTTGCGACGCGTTTCATCTCGCCATCGCCATCTCCGAATAGCTTCTTTGTCGAGAGATGAAATCTCGCGGCCTCTTTCTCGAACAGTTTCTGTCCTATCTCGATCGATTCAGCGCGCTGTTGTTCGGCTACCCAGTGACGAACACGATTTCTGGCTCGCGAAGTAACGATAAAATTGAGCCAATCGCGTGAGGGATGAGAGTTTGAAGAAGTGATGATCTCCACTACATCGCCATTCTGAATCTGACTTCGTAGAGGCGCCATTCGGCCATTGATTCGGGCGCCCGTACAGGTGTTCCCCACCTCAGAGTGGATCAAGTAAGCAAAGTCGACCGGCGTTGCGCCTCGCGGCAACTGAATCACCTTCCCCATGGGAGTAAAGGCATAGACATCCTTGGGATAGAGATCGAGCTTTAACGAATCGAGAAAATCACGAGAGTCTTTGACTTCCTGAGTCCACTCAACCAGGGAGCGTAAAGCCTGAAGCGCGTTGTCATCATCGCGTGAACCTCGCTTACCTTCCTTATATTTCCAGTGCGCGGCAACGCCTTCCTCAGCAATGCGGTGCATCTCCTCAGTCCGAATCTGAACCTCAAACGACTGGCCCTTGGAACCAATGACGGAAGTGTGGAGCGATTGATACAGATTGTCGCGCGGCGTGGCGATCCAATCTTTGATGCGCCCGGGAACAGGCCTCCAGACGTTATGGATTACGCCAAGCGCCGCATAGCAGTGCCGTATCTCATTTGGCGTGATGACACGCGCGGCGACCAGATCGTAAACCTGATCAAGGACGATCTTTTGTCTCCTGAGTTTCTTCCAGATTGAATACAGGCGCTTCACTCTGCCTTCCACCCGGACGAACGGCACCTCAGCTTCGCTCATCTTCTCCTGGATAAGCTCGGTCACCCCGTTAAGGAAAGCCTCATTCTCGGCACGGCGCTTTTCCAACTGTTCTGCTAGCTCGCGGTAATCATCCGGGTGAAGATGACGAAAAGCGAGATCTTCCAGCTCGCCGCGGAGTCTGCCCATTCCCAGGCGATGCGCGATGGGGGCATAGATCTCCATCGTCTCCTCTGCAATTCGTTTTCGCTTCTCAGGGTTTAGGTATTGAAGAGTTCGCATGTTGTGAAGACGGTCGGCCAGTTTGACGAGCACCACGCGTACGTCGTCAACCATGGCCAGCAGCATCTTGCGAACATTCTCTGCCTGTTGTTCCTCGCGGGATATGTTGCTGATTTGCGCAATCTTTGTCAGACCATCGACCAGGTGAGCTATCTCTTCGCCAAAGTACTTACGTATGGTGTCGAGGTCCACGAGCGTATCTTCGACAACATCATGGAGCAGGCCGGTAGCAACGGACACCTCGTCCAACTTCATATTGGCAAGAATGTTAGCAACCTCGAGAGGGTGAACCAGGTAGGATTCGCCGGAAGCCCGTTTCTGTCCCTTGTGCTCGCGGGCTGAGAAAAGATAGGCTCGGCGCAGGAGGTCCAGGTCCGCCTGCGGGTGGTTGCTAGCTACGTTCTCGACAATTTCCTCAATGCGGATCATCTAATTGACAGCCCGAAATTTTGTGCACAACTCCTGATAATCAAGACCTGAGAACACCAGGGAATTATAACAAATAGGTGATGCCCGACTCGAAGGTTGAGCATCACCTACTATGAAATCACGGTGCTGGGTAGTTACCTAACCGCTTGGTGGCGAGGCCTGCTTCCGGGCTGCCTCTTCCTTCCTCTTCTGATTTGCCTCGCTCAAGACATTTGTACGCTTTTGCGCAACTTCACGTTGTTTGTCCCACTCCGTCTTCTGATCCATTTTGCCGTCCATCTCAGCGATCTTAGCAGCTTCCAGCAATAGGTTTGTTTTGTATGACCAGGCAGATTCGCTAATGGGATCAAGCTTTATTGCGTTTTCAATCTCTTCCAAACCCCGCTTTACACACATTTGCGCGCTGTCAAAATCTTTCTGGTCCTTCGGCTTCTTATAAGAGACGGTTGCCTTGTCGTTCTCGACCGTTGTGATCTTGTTTGTAGGCAGATCCGTAATATCGAACGAGCACTTCCAGTCCTTGCTGGCAAGAACTATGTAGGCTTCGGCACGCTTTTCAGGCTCCATGTTTCCATCGTTCGCGCGTGAGATAATCCATTGCCGTAATTTGGCGGCTTCCCTCAGTTTCTCGTAAAGAAAAGCAATCGCCTTGTAGGCCTCTTCGTTTTTGGGATCGGCTGCGAGAATGCTCTTGTAAGCATCTATGGCTTCGTTGGCTTTGGCAATATTGTCCGGGGCGGTGACTCCTGGCCTGTACTGCGCGTGAACTGTTCGCGCGATAAACAGAGGCGCGGTCTTGTTGTTTGGATCAAGCTCGAGGGCGCGTCTGGAATGCTGCTCGGCCTCATCGAAGTGCGATTCACGATAAGTACGCGCGGCTTCGTTAAGTTCGTTTTTAGCTCTTATTCTGTTGATGACCCCACAGCCGGAAGTGGAGGCAACAAGAACCGCCAAGATGATTGCGATCCTAGCTTGAGAGAGTTTCATTTGTGCGTGGCTCCATTGTTGAGCAGGCAGCGGTAGCTGCAAGACCAGGGATGGAAGTCCGGGCTTCCTAACCTGTCACCGCTCTTACTGAGGCAAATCATCTACTTGTAAACCGACCGGATTCGCACCAGCGCCCTTGATCGCGTCGATTACTTTGACAACTTCACCATACTGGAGCGATCTGGGTGCCTTCACAAATACTGTCTTCTCTATTCTTTCATCTTCCGACAAGTCCGAACGCGTCTCCATACCAGGTTTGTAGGCATGCAGTTCCTTGCGCTGCTGGAACACGTGAACGAGCTTTTGGCTCAATGGTCCCGTATCGTTTACTGATCCCATGGAATCCGAATTGAGCTTAAGCTGAAGATCGCTCGAAATGGACAAAACGAGCGTCAAGGGGTTAGGTTTCAACTTGCTCAAGTCTTCGTTTGGATCCCTCTGCGTGGGAATATCTGCCTTGAAACGGCTCGGCTTAAGTGGCGTCACGACCATGAAGATGATCAGCAGCACCAGGAGCACATCTATCAACGGTGTAACGTTGATAAATGGGACCGCTGTCGTGCTACTCTTTGCTTTTGAACTACCCAATTCCATAGCGTTTAGCTCCTCCTAATTCCCTGTCAAATCGGCTAGGGTCCATCGCGATATTCTTGCGGATTAGGATGCAGCAGGTGCCGCAGTCTTGACACCCTTCTTCTTGTCAGCCACCAGACCAATTTTATCCACTCCCAGCCTTCGGACTTCATTGATGACGTTGACAACCGTTCCGTAGCTGACGCCGACGCCGCTCTTAATGTAGACAATCTGCCGGTCTGGCTCGTTCTTCAAAGGCTCCAGCATCCTCTCGATTTTGTCGCGGAAATCCTTATTTTGATCCTGGTTAGCATCTTTGGACATCTCGATGTTGACTTTTTGCTTACCGAGATAGAATTCACCATCGTTGGGAATTGAGATTACGATCGAATTCTCCTTGGTGATGTTCTGATCGACGTCCGGGTTAATTGCCTCGCGTGGTAGGCTTACCGTGATGCCCTGTTGCAAGAAAGGTGTAACCACCATGAAGATGATTAGTAGCACCAGCATGATGTCCACCATAGGTGTGACGTTGATCTCCGACTGAAGACCACCGCCTCCGCCGCCTGCCATTCCCATAACAAAACCCCTTTCGTTAAAATGATAGTACGCCGATCCGCAGTATTGCGAATCGCAGCTCGCCCATTTACCGCAACCTTTAGGGCTTCAACTGCTTCGTTCGGTTCTTGATAAAGTAGTCAACAAGTTCGGACGCCGAGTTATCCATCTCGACGATGAAGCCGTCGACCTTACCCGTGAAGTAGTTGAACAGCCACACGGCGGGAACCGCGACGAGTAGTCCTAGAGCCGTGGTGAACAGCGCCTCAGAAATACCGCCCGCTACTGCCGCAATACCTGCCGATTCAGCAGCCTTCATACCTCGGAATGCGTTAATAATTCCGAACACCGTGCCAAACAACCCTACGAACGGAGCAGTTGATCCGATAGTTGCAAGGCCAGACAAGCCGCGCTTGAATTCCGCCGTCTTAATCGCAATGGCACGCTGCAAAGCCCGCTTCGAAGCCTCAATCTCGTCGCCGGAGATGTCCGACGACTGCTCATGAGCGCGAAACTCCTGCAGACCGCTGCTGACTACCATCGCCAGGTGCGACTTGCGATGCTTGTCGCTGATGTTGATCGCTTCTTCAATACGATCGTTCTTCAGTGCCTGGGCAACTCGCGGCGCGAATTCGCGCGATTGCTTCTTCGCGGCTGAATAGGTCAGGTAACGCTCGACCATGATCGCGATAGAGTAAACCGACATGATTAAGAGGACGATCACCACGGCAATCGCCACGCCGCCCATGCTCTTAATCATTTGGGTGATGGAAAAGGTGTCCGCTGCGCTGGGACCACCTCCCTGCTGACCGGCCGCAGGACTTGCGCCCGCTGCTTGCCACAACAAGATGAGGAAGCCAAATGCCTTTGTTCCTAGAAGACTGGTTAAAATAGTCACGGTAACCCCCTCCAAAGAGTTTTCTTACATTGATAGCTAACAGGGAACTCGCGCAGAGTGAGGCTCCCAAAGAGCCTCCCTCGACACCGAATCTCCGCAGTTATTGAGCCACGAAGTTGTACGTGATAACGCCTGTCACCTTTACAGGCTGGCCCGAGAGCTTCGTAGGCGAAAACTTCGCCCCGCGAGCTGCAGCGACCGCAACCGCCTGCAATAACGGATGCCCCGAAACAGCATGTGCTGAGATCACATTGCCATTCTCGTCGATGGTCACCTGAACGACCACCGTTCCTGAAGCGTGTGCCTGTTTGGCAATGGGCGGATACGGTGGGTGGGGTAGACTGATCGCCTTTCCATTCAGCACTCCTCCTGAGATTGGGGCCCTCGGTGGAGTCGCCGCAGGAGGAGGCGGCGGCTCATCGATATTCACTTTTGTCGGGGTGACAACAGTTCCGCTCCCGGTCCCGGATGGCATTGGCGCAGCAGCGTTAGAGTCGGCACTCCCGATACGGGTAATTACGCCTTGTCGCACCGGCGGAATATTGCTGGCTTTCGCAGAAATCTCCTTCGGCACCAATTCCGTCCGTGTAACGTCGGCAATCAACTCTTTGCGTATGTCGACGTTCTGTTCGACCTTCGTCGGTTTGGCAGTGTCCTGTTTTTCCGGCTGAGCCTGTTGAGGTACCGGAACAGGCGCAACTAGCGTTGTCAGTTCCAAAACTTGAGTATCAAGGTGCGCATCGTACCAGTAAATGCCAGCAACGAAAAATGCCAGGCCAAGCACACCGTACACCAATGTCGTAACGAGAATGAATGAGCCTTTTCGCGACAAATCGTCCTTGTGCGAACTCGACTCAACAAGGTTCTCGAACATGTATTTATCCTCCCTATTCCGGTGCCAAATGGATCAGGGGTGCGAAATCATTTAGAAGTAGTATTGCTTCTCAAACGCCGACTTTCCGCCCCGCTTGAGTTTCCTAACGAGAATGAAGGGGAAACAGCAGCCCTACCTGAGCATTCGAAAACATTGAAAAGCCGCTGTGCGAGAAAAACTCGCTGGCCCGCTCAACAGAGTGCCGCGCATCCAACCATTCGATTCGAAACGCAGGATCGACTTTTGAGTATTTAATTGGCCAGCAACGTTCGCAGTCTATGTCGCATTGCGTGGCAAAGTCAAGAGCAAATTTAAACTTAACCAAGCCGCGGAAGCTCAAATCCGGCGGGGCTTGAGGAAGGATCTCTAGGCCCGTCCCGCACGGCGCGACTGTTTCCCCATACCAGCCGAAACAGGTTCGCGCCTTGTTGTGCCGCTGCCAGTACGGGAGCCTCCCGCAAGCGGACGGGCTATCACTGCACCAGCAGCTCTATTCGCCGCTTCAATACGTTGCTCCCACCAAACCATGATCGGGCTGGCGATAGCAATCGACGAATAAGTTCCAAAAGTGATACCTATTAACAACGCCATGGAAAACCAACGCAGTACTTCGCCACCGAACAGCACCATTGCCAGCACTGAGAGAAATACTAGACCTGAGGTTATGACTGTGCGAGAGAGAGTTTGATTGATGGAATCGTTTGTAACCTTATACAGCGAATCCCGCCGATGGAGTCGCCGGTTCTCTCTGATCCGGTCGAACACCACGATCGTATCGTTTACCGAGAACCCAACAAGAGTTAGGAGGGCAGCAATAACTGTGAGGCTCACCTCCCACTGAAAAATTGAGAAGAATCCCAGGGTCACCAACACGTCGTGAAAAACTGCTATAACCGCCGCTGCGCCGTAGGTCCACTCAAATCGAAACGCTATGTACATAAGAATACCAACCAGCGCCGCCAGCGTAACTGCGATGGCCTTGTTGCGAAGCTGCGCTCCCGCCACTGCACCAACCGCATCAGTGCCTATGATTTTATAGGCGGCGTTCGGATCACCACTCAGCTCGCTTTGTCCTTGCGCCTCCGGTCCAAAAGTATTAAGACCGTTTCGAACCTTCGTTCTGCCGGCATCGACTTGTGCCTGCGACTCGGCGCCGCCCTGGCCTTCAAGCGGCAACTTAATTAGGACGGTATCGGCTTTGTCGGTCACCGGCTGAACGATCGCGTCCTTTATTCCCTGATTGATAAGCGTCGCGCGAATGGCGTCGTCTGGTGGGCGCTGCTTGAATCTGATCGTGACGACAGTCCCCCCTTTGAAGTCCACGCCGAGGTTGAAAGCCTGCGTTCCACCGGGATGTTTCCATTGACGAAAAACAGCGGAGCCCAGCCCAAGCACCATTAGCAGAATCGAGACCGTAATAAACCAGCGCCGATTCGCCAGCCAATCAATGCGAACGTCCTTGAAGATTTGAATCATACTGAGTGTTCGGACCTAAATGCTTAACGATTCGACGCGCTGTCCCCTGCGGCTCAAGAGCCAGATAAATATTGTGCGCGAAACGTAAACGGCTGAAAACAAATTGACGAGCAGACCTATCACGATTGTTACGGCGAAGCCACGGATCGGACCCGTACCAAACACAAAGAGGAAGAGCGACGAGATGATGGTAGTCACGTGCGTGTCGATGATCGTAATAAACGCACGACCAAATCCCTGGTCGACAGCCGAAGGAATAGTCTTGCCGGTGCGCAGCTCTTCGCGTATGCGCTCGAAGATAAGCACGTTGGAGTCAACCGCCATGCCAATTGTCAGAATTATGCCGGCGATACCAGGCAGTGTCAGCGTAGCGCCGAAAATGATCAGACCCGCCAGCATCAGAATCATATTCAAGAGAAGCGCAACAACCGCGTTAACTCCGGAGCCGCGATAGTAAAAGAGCATAAACAATACGACGAGAGCCAAGCCAACTACTGAAGCTCTTACGCCAGAGTGAATCGAGTCCTGTCCCAGGCTCGGTCCAACGGTTCGCTCCTCGAGATATTCAATAGGAGCCGGCAGGGCACCCGAGCGAAGCGTAAGTGCGAGATCCTCTGCGGACTGCTTGGTAAAGCGCCCCGTGATCTCTCCCTGATCGAAGATCTGCGACTTGATGAAAGCGATCGACTTGACTTCGTCATTCAGCACCACACCCATGTACTCATTGACGTTCGCTCCCGTCCAAGCCCCAAACTTATCAGCGCCCACCTTCTTCAGCGAGAACGAGATTTCATAATCGTTGCTGCCACCGCCGCGGGACGGAACTGCCGAAGCGTTGCGCAATTCGCTTCCAGAAATGATTGCAGGCGTTTCAACCACAACCCACTTCGTCGGCTTCTGCTCATTCCCCGTCTGCGCAGAGCTGGTGGTGGGATCCATTCTCTCAAGATACGGCAGAACCCGGCGATTGGCGGGAATTGTCCCACCACTGTTGAGCGATGCAATCGCCTCTTCTTTTGTCGCATAGGTCTGCGACGGCGCCGGATTGGGCGGACTGACAACATGAACCAGTTCGAGACGCGATTCACCCGCCAGTAGGCCTTTGACTCGCTCAGGATCCGTCACGCCTGGCATTTGCAGGAGAATTTGGTGTGAACTCTGTGAGCCGTGGGTTTGCAGAGTTGGCTCGGTAACGCCGAGCGCATTGATGCGACTCTCGATGATCCTGAGCGCCTGTGTGGTGGCGTCGTCAGAAAGCGACCGCTGCACCGCTGCCGTCAGACTCCATGTAATCGTATTACCCGAAGCAGAATACGACCAGCCATTGCGATCACCGAGCTCAACTTTCTTCTCTACCGCATCTCGTACCGATGCGTTTTTTGCAGGGTCTCCTGCCTGCAGCACTACCCGATAGTTTCCACCGGACACATCGGCATGAACGTCTTTAACATCAAACCCTGCTTCTTTGGCAGCATTTTGCGCAGCCACGGCGTTGTCTTCCGTAAGCCGCTTTAGAAATTCCTCAGTCTTGACCCTCATCACGAGGTGCGAGCCGCCCTTTAGATCCAGGCCGAGCCTTATGTTTGATGCCAGAGTTGCTTTGATTCCAGACCAACTGAAATCGTGGAGCGATGGTCGATGTCGAGGACCAATAACTGTATAAAGGCCGATTACGGTGACAACGATAATAATGATGGAACGTTGAAGGAGATTTCTTTTCTTCATTACTGAAAGTCTTGCAGAAGTTTGCAGGAGTTAAACAGGCTAATTCTTCTCCTCATCCAGGCCTGCCACCGCAGTCCTCGCAATTTCAAGAATGGATTTGTCGGCGCTCCTGATCAAGAGGCTCGTGTCGCGGATTGTCGTGATCGTTCCGATGACTCCGCCGGTAGTAACAATTCGATCACCGGCTTTCAACTGCGAGATTGTTTGCTGCAGCTCGCGTTGCCGTTTTTGTTGAGGCCTAATAAGGAGCATGTAAAACACGGCGATGATAAGAAGCATCGGGACAAGACCCCCGAGCGCTCCAAGGCCGCCTTGAAAGAACATTAGAAAGATTGTCATTTAGCTATCGTTTTCGATGGGACTAATTTCCGGTCCGGGGCAAACGTTAACGTCCGACTCCGAGTTCAGGAGGAGCGCCGCCCGGACTACTCATTCCTCACTCGGGTTCAGCCGCTCCATGAATTCTCGTCTAAATTTCGTGAAATCGCCAGACCGAATAGATTGCCTTACGCGTCGCATGGTGTCAAGGAAGAAGGCTAGATTGTGGTGAGTCAGTAAGATACTCGCGAGCATCTCTCCATTTAGATACAGATGCCGCAGGTAAGCACGCGAGTGTCTCTGACAAACTGTGCACTCACATGATTCATCCAGAGCTCTGGTGTCTTGCGACCATTGCGCATTCTTTACATTCAATTTTCCGCACGACGTGAAGGCCTGGCCGTTTCGGCCGTTTCTCGTGGGCAATACGCAGTCAAACATGTCGACGCCGCGAGCGACCGCTTCAATCAAATCCTCGGGCGTACCAACTCCCATCAAATATCGTGGACTGTGCCCGGGCATTCGCGGCGCGATTTCGTTGATGACTTCCCACATCACTGACTTCTCTTCTCCAACGCTCAGCCCACCGATCGCATAACCGTCAAAACCAATCTCGGCAGTGCGTTCGAGACTCTCGCGCCTCAAATCGATGTGCGCCGACCCCTGCACGATGCCAAAGAGTGCCTGCTTGCCGCTTAACTCCCCGGCGAGCGCGCGCATAGCAGAAGCTCTTGCGGCGAAGCGCATCGGAGGCTCCAAGTGGGCCCCATCCTCGTTTGTCTGCGTGCTCTCAAGATTGTTCTCAACTTCACCAGTGTCCAAACCTTCTTGCTGCAACACGTCGAATCTTGCGCGCGAACGTTGAGCCCACAGACTCGTTAGTTCCATACTCTTTCGCGCATCCTCGTAGGACGCTTTTCCCGGCGCACACTCGTCAAAGGCCATCACGATGTCTGAACCAAGCGCCGCCTGGACATCCATTGAGATTTCCGGCGATAGAAACTGTAGGCTTCCGTCAACATGCGAACGGAATTCGGTTCCCTGTTCGCTGATCTTGCGCAGGGCGCCCAGGCTCCAAACCTGAAATCCACCTGAATCGGTCAAGAGGGCGCGCTCCCAGCCAATGAACCGATGCAGTCCTCCACATGCTCTTATTGTCTCAATCCCAGGACGAAGCCAAAGGTGGTAGGTATTGCCAAGAATGATCCGTGCATCGAGATCCGGTGCTTCGAGTTCTTCAAAACGAGTACCCTTAACGGTTCCCGCTGTCCCAACCGGCATAAAAACTGGCGTTTCGATAGTTCCCCGACGCGTTTTCAAGAGTCCGGCCCGAGCGTCACAATCCTTTGCAATTACTTCGAAACGAATCGGGGGTTTGTCCATCAGTTCTTCTGGGCGCCTTCTCTTCCTTTGCGCCTATGTGTGACAACGTATCCCTATCTCTTTCCTCTTTTCTTATGCCTCTCGATAATTCGCAACGGCGTTCCAAAAAAATCAAACTCTTCGCGGAGACGGTTCTGCAAATGCCGTTCGTAGGAGAAGTGCAAGCCTGGTCTACCGCCGGCAGTGAATACTATAAATGTCGGAGGTCGGACACCCACTTGCGTTAGGTATTGCACGTGAAGCCTTGAGACTCCGCCTTTCACCGGCGCAGGCGTAACACTACCGCGCGGTTGCGCGATCGCCTGTTCGAAGAAAGCGTTGAGCTGCGAAGTGGGAATGCGCCTGTTGCGGGCTTCATTCGCGCGCCGAGCTAGTGACAGGATCTTTTCCACCCGCTGTCCTGTTAAGGCAGAAATCGTAACCACGGGCGCCCAGTCGAGAAACTTCATTTTGTTACGAAGCTTCCGCTCAAACTCGCCGGCCGTGTTCGTCTCCTTATCTCTCAGAGCATCCCACTTGTTAACTGCAATCATGATCGAACACCCTGCGTCGTAGGCGTAACCGGCGATGTTTGCATCCAGTGCTGTTACTCCCTCCTCAGCATCGATCAACACCACCGCAACGTCGGCACGTTCGATACTCTTTCTAGCCATCACTACGGAGAGTCTCTCCGCCATCTCCCCCGTTTTGCCCTTCCGACGGATCCCCGCA
Source organism: Pyrinomonadaceae bacterium (assembly GCA_041487335.1). Lineage (GTDB taxonomy): Bacteria > Acidobacteriota > Blastocatellia > Pyrinomonadales > Pyrinomonadaceae > PSRF01. The sequence goes on along the minus strand of JBGPNE010000006.1, from coordinate 3,328 downwards.
GTGTCCACAATTCGAAAAACCTGCTCCGGTGTTTCCAGTAGTGTGTCGACGGCATCGCGAGTCGTACCCGCCACCGGCGAAACGATCATGCGTTCCTCGCCAAGCAGGCGGTTGAGCAAGGAAGATTTTCCTACGTTAGGTCGGCCGACAATCGCCAGACGCAGTTCGCGCCGCTCTTCTAGTGGAACTACGGGTGTCCCGCCTGCACCTTCTTTAGCATGGCTCCCATTCAGGTTCTTCACCAGAGCATCAAGTAGGTCGCCGACTCCAATTCCCTGCTCTGCTGAAACGGGAAAGACTTCATCAAAGCCAAAGCGGTAAAACTCAGTCGCTTGCGTGGCGAGCTTTGCGGCATCCGCTTTGTTCGCGACCACCAGAACACGTTTCCCTGTTGACCTAAGCAGCTTTGCGAGTTCCTCGTCCAGTGGCGTCACGCCTTTTCGTGCATCGACTACCCAAAGCAAGGCTTCAGACTCTTCGATTGCCAATTCGGCCTGCTTCAAAATGTTTGCCGGTATGACCGCGTCGTCGTCGGGCACGATCCCGCCCGTATCGACGATTGAGAAACACCGGCCCGCCCACTCCACTTCCCCATAGATCCGATCGCGCGTAATCCCAGGCTCATCGCCGACAATCGCCTTTCGCTTGCCCGTTAGGCGATTGAAGATTGTCGACTTACCGACGTTGGGCCGGCCGATGATCGCGACTAGCGGTAACGCCTCACACGGGGTCCCCAAGCGGGCAGCCCGCTTGGGGTGGCGGAGAGCGTCCCCAATTGGTCTCTGATCGTCAATTGTTATCTTCACAATTACAGTTTCAACCTGTCCCGCCGCAACGACGTTCCACTCGTTCGCAAATTCTGAGAGAGACAACGGTAGGGCAATTCTCAACTTTTTGCCAATCGGGCATCGTAGACGCCAAACACCGCAGGCAGTGGGCTACAGTCGAGGATAAACGCCGACTCAAGCAGATCATGTTTGACTCATGCTCGAATCGCAGGTATAAGGCCCTTGCCTCAGACCAGATCCTCGAAGCATTACGGGAGAATGAAAGCGTGAAAAACGTAACGATCCGCTATTGCCCCGTTTGACCCGTGAAGAAACTTATCGCCTCCCGTGTGGCGGCTGAGCTGCAAAAGCAACATGAGCTAAGAGTGGAAACTGGAAAGGGTGGCCTGGGCGAGTTGAGCGTCTCAGTTGACGGGAGCAAGGTGTACAACTCAAATCCGCTCTGGTATCCAACAACCGCTGGGGTTATCAAGAAGGTGCGCGCAGCGCTGGCAGAATAGCATCTTTTAAACGTAGCGGAGGAAAAGGCATATGAAGCGTAGGGACTTCTTGCAGACGGGGGCGTTAGGATGCGCACTGGCAATCAGTAATCCCGCGGCAGCTTTTGCTGGCGAGAATTCTTCCTCTGAACCTCTTCCCTACCCGCCGCGGGCGTTCGAGCTCGACGAAATGACTATCGCAGAGCTCCAGGACGGCATGAAGTCGGGAAAGTTCACCTCGCGGTCAATAGTTAAGAAGTATCTAGACCGCATCGACGACATCGACAAAAAAGGACCAGCGATAAACTCGGTAATTGAGATCAACCCGGACGCGGTTGCCATCGCGGAGTCACTCGACCGCGAACGCAAAGAAAAAGGACCGCGCGGACCTCTGCATGGCATTCCCATTCTCATCAAGGACAATATCGATACGGCCGATCGCATGATGACGACCGCGGGCTCGCTCGCCCTGCTTGGCTCGACTCCGAGTCAGGATTCATTTGTGGCGAAGAGACTGCGTGAAGTTGGCGCGGTTATACTCGGCAAGACAAATCTCAGTGAGTGGGCCAACTTCAGATCAAACCATGCGACGAGCGGCTGGAGTGGTCGCGGCGGTCAAACAAAGAATCCATACGTACTCGATCGCAATCCGTGTGGCTCCAGCTCCGGCTCAGGCGCAGCTGCCGCGGCTAATCTCTGCGCGGCTGCGATTGGCACGGAGACTGATGGTTCCGTTGTCTGTCCCTCATCCGCAAACTCGCTGGTGGGAATTAAACCGACGCTGGGGGTAATCAGCCGCGCCGGCATCATTCCTATTGCTCACAGCCAGGACACGGCCGGGCCAATGGCTCGAACAGTAACTGACGCGGTGGTCCTGCTCGGCGCTCTCACCGGAATTGATCCGCGGGACAGTGTCACGAAATTGAGCCAGGGAAAATCAAAGGGCGATTACATACAGTTCCTGGATAAGGATGGTCTGCGAGGCGCACGGCTCGGTGTAGCTCGAAAGTATTTCGGCTTCAACGATCAGGTCGATAAACTGATGAATGAGCTGCTCGGAGAGATGAAGAAACTCGGCGCTGTAATCGTCGATCCGGCCGAGATTCCGACGTCAGGTAAGTTTGACGATTCGGAGTTGGAAGTGTTGCTTTACGAATTCAAGGCTGATCTGAACGCATACCTCGCTGGTCTCGGGAGCAAGGCGCCGGTTCATTCGTTGAAAGAAATTATCGAGTTTAACGAAAAGAATCGCGATCAGGAGATGCCTTATTTCGGACAGGACCTGTTCATCAAAGCGGAGGCGAAAGGGCCGCTTAGCGGCAAAAAGTATCTGGCTGCCTTGCGGAAAAACCATCTTCTTTCCAGAACCCAGGGAATTGATTTCGTGATCAGGAAGTATCAGCTTGATGCCTTGATTGCTCCCACCGGCGGACCCGCGTGGCCCACTGATTGGATCACTGGAGATCACTTCACGGGCGGGTATTCAACAGCCTCAGCGGTCGCTGGTTATCCTCACGTCACCGTTCCCGCGGGCTACGTCTTTGGACTTCCTTTCGGCATTTCGTTTTTTGGCGCGGCCTACAGTGAACCCAAGCTAATAAAATTTGCCTATGCCTTTGAGCAAGCAACAAAAGTCAGGCGCACACCTCGTTTTCTCTCGAGCGCGGATTTGAAAGACCGCAACGGATGAGAAAACTTGTTAAGAAGCGAAAGGCAGGATCTGAAACGCCTCCGCGGTTTTTGAGCACCCGAAGAACTTGTGTGATTAGCAATTTTGAAGAAGCCAATCCCAGAGACTTCTGGTTATCTTTGGAATGGTACTAACACTGCGTGGTGGCTCGCGGAGCGGGCAGATGGCCAGGGATTGGCGGCGGCCGACCCAGAGTTGTACCTGAAAGAGGCCGAACAACATGTCGAAGAGATGTTCTCCGGCCCGAAGGCCGCCTTACGTCCTATTTATGACGCGCTACTAAAGATTGGTTTCAAATTGGGCAAGGACGTAAAGGTCTGCCCCTGCCAGACAATAGTGCCCTTGTATCGCAATCACGTCTTTGCGCAAAT
>JBGPNE010000005.1:0-21861 GCA_041487335.1 Pyrinomonadaceae bacterium | reverse complement strand
TTTTCTACTTCCGCGGGACGGCACTCTCAAGTCTCCCGACTCTATTAACACTGCTGGGCATCGTAGAGCAGGTAACGCGGATGTTCCAATCCACGCTCGAATCCTGAACAAACTAAACCCGCGGCAAATGCTTCCCTGAACTCATTCCGCACGCGTAACTGTTCCCGTCTCGCGGCGTCTGCACCGTGCTTCAGCAGTTCGGGCCACTTGGCCGGTATCTCAATTACCTGGATCGCTGCCGCGCGGGGACGAGGCTTGGCACCACTTGCCAGCTCTAATACGCGAGGTGAACGAAGTTCCCAACCGGCAAACAGCCGATCGCTATCGATCCCGATTACTCCGTCGATTTTTTGCCCAGGATCGGTGACGTAATCCGTACCGTAAAGATTCTCGGCATAACTGCGCACCGTCACACCGAGACGGTTTAGATTGAAGTGTGCGTTACGTGCTTGCATTGGATCCCACGTCCACTTAATAAAGTTTCGGCCTTCCGCGAGCGCTCGTTCGCGCTGCGCCCATTTCAGTCGAGCCCCCACGCCTCTGTTCTGATAGTCCTTAGCGACAGCCATCATGTGCGAGTAACCAACAATTTCATCCGCGCCCCGAATTGCGACGAGATGATGTACGAACCCAACCAGCCGCCGGTGAGCGCCCTGAACAAAGGCGCCGAGCGTCCAACCGCCCGCCTGTCGCGAAACGACCAGGTGGCGCCGCGGCGAAATCTCCAGATTGGGAAGTTCGAATACCTCTCGCTGCAGTCGAACGCACTTATCGAGTTCTTCAATCGTCGCGCATTCGCGGATTGCGATCTCGTCCATGCAACACCGCTACCCCTTCGTCGGACGTGCTGGTAATTCAATCAGCATGCGCAGTCCGCCTGAGTCATGATTCTGAAGCTTCACATTGCCATTCATAACATCAAGCAAACGACGGCCAATGATCATGCCAAGCTCATTCACGTCCGCCTCCCGAGAGCAAGATGTTTCTTCCGGATCGAAAACGCGCTCCAGATCCTTTACCCGCTCACCCTCGTCGTCGATCCGAATACGCAGCAGCGAACCTTCATGCAGATCAGCATACATGCTGACGCCCTGACCGGCGCCGCTTAGACTAACGGCCCAGGCAAGAAAATTGTAGAGAATCTGACGTAACTTTCCCTGGTCCGAGACGATTGTCGTAATCTCGGAAGCAAGATCATATTCAAGCCTTACTCGCTGCTTCTGCGCAAAGCGCGCGACGGCTGCACAAGACTCACGCAGTGTCTCGCGTAAAGAAAATTCCTGGAGGAAGAGTTCTGTTTCCCTTTCCTCAAGCCGCGACAAATCTACTAGCTGATTGAGACTCGTCTGAAGTTGAACCCCTGAGTCTTGAATCTTTTGGCAAAAGCGACGTTGGGTTTCACTCAACTGCTCCTGCTCAAGCAGGATTTCGCTAAAGCCAAGAATCGAAGTTAGAGGTGTGCGCAGCTCGTGAGACATTCGAGCAAGAAATAGAGAACGATAATGCGATACGCGGCGCAGTTCACGGTTGGCTTCTTCAAGCTCGGTCGTGCGTTGCTTCAACTGGTCGATTAACTGCTCGACGCGGTGGTGAGCCGCTTCGGGTCCGGCTGCTTGTTTATAGCCTGTCTGATCCTGGCTCTTAGTCGGTTTCTCACCCATTGACTTACGCGGGTCGTTATACACTGAGGCTAACGATCCCGCGACCGCAGATGACCTAAATTGTTCGGTGGGATAAATATAGAGCCCCGTCCCACAGGTGTCAAAGTCCTGCTTCTTTTTTATCTGAATGGTGCGCTATGATGCTGTTTGCGAAAAGCTCTCCCGCTTTTTTGAAGTTTGAGGAGCCCGGAAACCATTTCCCACTACGCATGAATGGAAAACTAAGTGAGCAGCCGACCGCCGAACTGATTCGTGAGATTTCTCTAAAAGGCTTATCCGGCACATTGCGGCTACAGCAGGAGCGCGTCGAGGCTGTCGTTTACTTTGAGGATGGCCGAGTCATCTTTGCGGCTTCAAATCTTCGCAATCTGCGACTGCGCGAATATTTGAAGAAGCAAGGTCTTGTTTCAGAGAAAGAGCTTTCGGCATTAGGAACGCGTTCAGACCCGGGTCTTGCTTCGACGTTGTGTGCGAACGGCACGCTTGATCGCCGAACCGTTGACGCCCTGGTCGCTACTCAGGTTGCAGACGTCCTCCGAGTGGCGTTGCTTTGGATGGAAGGAAGGTGGGACTTTGATGAGCGAACTCGATTGGGTGATTCTGTTCGCGTAGAACTGGATTTGCGCAGTCTCCTGATGGAGGCTGCACGAAGGGTACAACCAAAGTTTGTATCCTCACGATTTCGAAATCCTAACGAACTAATCTCTCCCGTCCCCGGATTACCAAACAACATCAGCCTCTCGCCGGCTGAGGGCTTTGTTCTCTCTCGAGTGGATGTTCCAACAAGGCTGAATGAACTGATAGTTGTCAGCGGACTTGGCGATCTCGAAGCGTATCGGACGATCTATAGCCTCGCTCTGGGCGGCTTTTTGCATCGCGAGCGATGGTATAGTGTCTTCCGCTCCGAACAGGTACAGGCTAGAGCAAGCAGCGTAGACGTCGGCGCAAGCATTCCGGAAGAGGCTGTCCCCAGTGAACCTGTTTCCCTCCCGAAGGAATTACCGGCAAAAACCGAGGAAGAAGCCCTCGACGAATTTTTTGAAAGGTTAAGCAACGCAACAAACCATTACCAAGTGCTCGATGTTGCGACAAGTGCGGGGGTTGAGCAGATTAAACAGGCATATTATGCTTTGGCACGAAGCTACCACCCGGACAGATTTCGCGTGAAGGCCTCCACGTCGCAGCATGCGCGGATAGAATCGGCATTTGCGCGAGTAACACAAGCTTACGAGATACTGACCAATTCGGCAGCGCGGTTGACCTACGACGCCAAACTTGCCGCCCAAGAAAAATCTCGTAAGTTTGCCAAATCTGCTCCGAAATCCAGCAAACAACAGTCTGCTACAAATGAAGCCCGCCCCGAAGCGGCCATAAGTAGTGAAACTAATTTGCAGCAGGCTGAGAGTGACTTTGAGGAAGGGTTCGCCGCGCTGCAGCAAGGTCAAACAAGTATGGCTATTACACATCTTGCAGCAGCAGCTCGAGTAGCGCCGCAAGAACCCCGATATCGCGCGTATTATGGCCGCGCGCTGGCCGCCCACGAACAAACACGCCGGCTCGCCGAAGTTGAACTTCAGGCAGCGATCAAACTCGATCCATCTAATACAAACTATCGGGTCATGCTGGCCGAGTTGTATTCCGAGCTGGGTTTTCTCCGGCGCGCAAAAACAGAGTTGGAGCGTGCACTCGCTGCGGATCCGAATAATGCCTCAGCGCGCACGGTGCTCCGCAGGCTTGAAGTAAACCGAAAAGCCGGATGAAGAGCACCCGAGCCTTAGGCTTGTCGGCTGCCGCTTCTATTAATGCCGGTAATCGCCTCGTGAAGAAACAACCTATATCTTTAACTCTGAACGATAAGAATATGCCGTCCAGCTACACTATCGGTGAAAACAATGACGTCGCCAGCGAAGCTTTCACGCAACTGGCTTCGGCGGCGGATCAATTTGAGCGGTACGCGCACCCGCATGCTATTCGCATTGCCCGGATTGCCGACGAAATCGCAAAGCTTTTTCATTTGGCGCCCCAGGATCGTAAATCACTCCGCAACGCTTCACTAATGCACGATCTGGGTGAAGTGTCCATGGAGCGCGACTATATAGAGCGGGCAGGATCACTGACAGGTGAAGAACGGATTGATCTGACAAGGCATCCGGTGATCGGCGAGCAAGAGGTAGCGCGGGCAGGCGCAGACCGGACCTCACAGTTGCTTGTGCGTTGGCATCACGAGTGGTGGAATGGTTGCGGCTACCCAGATGCATTGAGACGCGATGAGATTCCCCTCGCTGCAAGAATTCTCCGGGTAGCGGATTCTTATGCAGCACTGACCGACGCGCGGCCGTTTCGTCCTGTAATGACTGAGGGAGACGCTACGCGAGAGATCGTGCAAGGGGCTGCAATAGAGTTTGATCCCAAAGTGGTCACCGTTTTTCTATCGCTCGGCCCAATGGAAGAGCTGCGGTCGTTTGCGAAACGCGACGAGTTGATCGAAACTCCGATTAAAAGCGGTTGGAGTCTTTTCTCGTAGTCTATGGCGTGAGCTTAGCGGTTTGCTTGGTTTTTAAAGTCAGTGGTTCAAATTCTTTAGCATTGATTTCTGAATCTGGTTCAGGAAAGTGGATGGTGTCGTGGCTTACAATGCATCGGGAACATTTCCCAGTGGCTGGCTTGCCTTCGAACTAAGCGTCCTGCGGCGTCTGAAATTCTCCTCAATTGCGCTTCCTTTCACAGGTGAGCCAGATCTGTGTGTTCAGCTGAAGCGTTGGAAAGTACGTGTGGCAGCAAACGATCCAATGTTATGGGCTTTCACAAAAGCCACGGCGCTCGTAGAGAACGCTTCTGAGCGTCCACTTGACGAAGAAATCGCCGCCATTCTTGAGGATGCTTACATTCCGCGCAACAAGCTGGATAATCCTTCGCTACTAAAGTGGTTTAACGATGCTGACTCCTGGTGGTTTGACAACATACGCTTTAATGCAGAGCGACTCGATTCGCTGTACAAGCGTGCGGTTGTGTTGACGCTGGGCATGATGGTGGGCGATTACGTACTCTCGTTCGATGAAGAAAGCCGGCAGCTGCGCGAGCCTCTTTCGTTGTCCAGAGTCTTCCAACAGATGGCGGAGATTGTGCCGTATCCTTACGACAATTCACTGCGGAATAGAGCCTGGAATCACGACGTGCGGGCTTTCGTTGCTGAGCGTCAGCGTACCGACTTGCTGTTTCTAAGATTGCCTGCGCCCGTTATTCAGCCGCAACCTCGAGACACAGTGCTCGGGTGGTGCGAGGAGTGGCTGCGAGGGGGCGACGATTTTTGGAGCGAGTTAGAGAAAAAGCAGTCCGGTCAGCTAGGCTCCCGCGTTCAAAGCAAGCGACAATATCTTGGCTTTGTCGAAGATCTGCTGCGCACAGCGGCTCACATTCCTGCCTGGGCCATCGCGTACACAGAAAACGGCTTCATCTCGAGCGATGAGCTGGTGGAAACAGTTGGACGCGTGCGCAAAGTTGATACGGTCTATTCAAAAGATTTTTCGGATTTACTCGGCGTGCGCGCGTCGATTGCAACGGCGGTCAGTTAGCTGGCCCTGTTGACCAGTCAACCTCAATAGCCGGGGTCTCACAAGTTATCCGACTTAGCAACGAACCGGTAACCCAGACCTCTTACTGTCAAGAGATGTTTCGGTCGTGCCGGTTCATCCTCGATGTACTTTCTTAGCCTTACGATGAAGTTATCGATTGCGCGCGTATCGGTGTCTTCGCGCAGCCCCCAGACTTCTTCCAGCATTGCTTTGCGGGAAACCGCTTTGCCCTCATGCTTAATCAGGTAACGTAACAACTGCGCTTCCATCAGAGTCAACCTGACCGTCTGCTGCGGAGTGTGTAGCTCCAGAGATCCGAAATCGATGATCCTGTCGTCGAAGCTAACCACCTCGTGTTCGCTATTACTCGACCGTGCGCCATCTGGCCTTTTCGTATCAGAGTCTGCTCGATCTTTCTGAAACCACTCGCGCCGGCGAAGCAGTGCATTCAACCGAGCCACTAAAACCGAGAGCTCAAATGGCTTTGGGAGGTAGTCATCGGCCCCCGACTCAAATCCCCGTAGCACATCTTCGGGATGCCCGCGCGCAGTTAGCATCAAGACGGGAACAAAATGGTCTGAGGCTCGAAGCTCAGATGCCACCGCAAAACCATCCTTCCCCGGCAGCATTACATCGAGCACAATCACGTCGTAGCGGCGCTGTTCGTCCAACAACAGCGAAAGGGCAGTCTCGCCATCGCCGACGGTCTCAACTGTGTACCCTTCCGCTTCCAAATTAAAGCGCAAGCCATCAGCCAGATGCTTCTCATCCTCAACCACCAACACAGCGCTCATCGGATTCACACTCTCGGAAGTTGAATTGTAAAAGTACTGCCGCAGCCCAGGCCGCCGCTTTCGGCAAACACCCGGCCGCCATGTTTCTCAATCACTGAACGGACAATAAAGAGCCCCAGCCCAGTGCCCTTCACGCGGCCCATAAAACGGCCCGGCACCCGATAAAATCGCTTGAAAATGCGTTTCAACTGCCCACTCGGAATACCAATACCATGGTCCGCAATCCGCACGGCTATTTTCTTATCGTCGAGCGGCGCAACTACGACGGATATTTGCACATCTTTATCAGAATACTTGACAGCGTTATCGAGGAGGTTTGAAACGGCCGCACGCAGCTCCTCAGCGTCACCCGCAACTCGCGGCCGTGCCCCCTGGACCGACTCCGCGTAACTCACGGAATCGGGACTTAAGTTGTAACGAACGCGCGTGAGATCGACGCACTGGCGCACCATCTCGCCAACATCAATTATCGTCGGATTAATACGCCTGCGGTGGTGGCTCGTACGTCCTGCACGCAAGACTTGCTCAACAGTCTGTAAGAGCCTGTCGCTATCTGCCAGTATAACATCATAGAAACCCTGTCGTTGCTCTTCACTGAGGTCGCGCGTCTTCAACGTTTCAAGGTAAAGGTGTATCGAGGCAATCGGCGTTTTTAGTTCATGCGTTACGGCATTGATGAAAGCATCGTGCTGTTCGTTGCGCCGTATCTCGCGAATAAGGAAGGTTGTATTGAGGACCAGGCCGAAGATAATCAGCAGGAAGAAGATGATTCCGAAAACTAACAGCGCAACTTCCCGCCAGTTGAGAAGAATCCAACCGACATTCAGCGCGATCGCTAGCGCAACCAGACAAGCGCCCAGTGTGATGAAGAAGGCTATTGACTTGCGGCGACCACTGACGGGCATGTGAGCATTGTAAGGCTAGTGGGTAGCAGGCAGAAAGCAGGAGGCAGGAGGCAGGAGGCAGTAGGCAGTAGGCAGTAGGCAGTGAGCAGTGAGACCAAAGACCAAAGACCAAAGACCAAAGAGCAAAGACCACAGATCAGCTAACAATCGCTTTATGTTCAGACGAATTCAACACGTCCATTTTGTAGGCATTGGCGGCATCGGCATGTCCGGTATCGCGGAGGTGCTGATCAATCTCGGCTTCCGCGTGTCTGGATCTGATCTGAAGAGGTCAAACGTCACCGATCGCCTGCAGCAGATGGGAGTCGAATTCACGCAAGGCCACAACGCCGAGAATATAGGCGACGCGCACGTCGTCGTCCGTTCTACCGCAGTGCGCGATGACAATCGGGAGATTGCAGAAGCACAACGCCGTTCGATTCCCGTAATTCCGCGAGCAGAGATGCTCGCAGAGTTGATGCGGCTCAAGCCGCACACGGTCGCGGTCGCCGGGTCGCACGGAAAGACGACGACGACTTCGATGGTTGCGACGGTCCTTGGTCACGCAGGACTGGATCCAACAATCGTTGTTGGCGGCGTGGTCGGCGCTTTTGGCTCGAATGCTCATCTAGGTACAAGCGATCTGATGGTTGTTGAGGCTGACGAAAGCGACCGATCGTTTCTGATGCTCACGCCGACGATAGCTGTCGTGACAAACATTGATCGCGAGCACATGGACTACTACCACGACATGGACGACGTGCGTGCGTGCTTCAAAAATTTTGTGAACAAGGTCCCATTCTACGGCGCGTCGGTATTGTGTCTGGATGATCCTAACGTGCAGGCGATCATTCCTCATGTTGAGCGGCGCCGGATGACCTACGGATTGAGTGCGCAAGCCGACATCTCGGCCCATGGGATTCGCTACGATCAAAACTTCGGATCAGTCTACACTGTTTGGCGAGGCGCTGAAGCGATCGGCGATATCACTCTGCGGGTGCCGGGGCTTCATAACGTTTACAACTCGCTGGCGGCGATAGCCGTCGGCTTCGAACTCGAAGTTCCCTTTACACAGATTGCCGAGGCTCTCGGCAATTTTACAGGCTCTGGCAGGCGGTTTCAGTTCAAAGGCGAAGTCGGCGGCGTGCTGGTCATTGACGATTACGGTCACCATCCTACCGAAGTGAGAGCGACGTTGGCGGCAGCAAAGATTGGTTCCGGCGGGAGACGCATCGTGGTTCTGTTTCAACCGCATCGTTACACCCGCACCCACGATCTGATGGAAGAGTTTGCCCGCTCATTCAACAATGCCGACACGCTGTTTGTGACTGACATCTACGCGGCAAGCGAAGATCCGATTGAAGGTGTCACCGCGGAAGCTTTGACCGGCGCGATTAAGCGGTTCGGGCACAAAGATGTTCGATACGTTGGTCCGCTTGAAAGCGCAGCAACAATGATAAGAGATCATGTAAAACCCGGCGATCTGGTTGTCACTCTCGGAGCAGGGACTGTGAGTCGCGTGAGTGACCAGTTGCTATCACTACTGCGCGAGCGAAGCGAAGCAAAAGCGGTCTAGTTTTATGTCTGAGTCAAACGAGCAAACAAGATTCCAGGAGCGCGACGCCGCGATTGAAACCATCGCCGCACGCTCGAGCGTTCGCGCCGAACGTGGAAAGCGTTTCGCAGAGTTGACCAGCTTGCGTGTCGGAGGAGCAATCGACTGGGTAATTTCGCCCGAGACGGAAGAACAGGCAGCGGCAGTCGTACACGAGCTGGATAAAACTGGCATCGGCTGGCGGGCCCTTGGTTCCGGTAGCAATATTTTGGCCGACGATGGTGAACATCATTATGTCGTGTTGAGTTTGAAAGAGCTAAAGGGTGAGGTGCAATTCGAAGGTGATTGCGTATCCGTCACCGCGGGTTACTCACTACCGCGTCTTTGCATCGACGTTGCGCGACAGGGCCTCTCCGGCATCGAAGGTCTGGGCGGAATTCCGGGAACGGTGGGTGGAGCACTGTGGATGAATGCCGGCGCCTACGGTCACGAGATTGGGATTGTTACAGAATCCGTGAGGGTGGCCCGCGAAGGTCGTGTGGTTGAGATTCCGGGCAGCAGTATCCAATGGAATTACCGCCACACTTCGTTCGCGGAAGGAGAGTTGCTGCTCGGAGCAACATTACGTTTGAAACCGGACGAGCCGGAAAAGATACGCGCGCGCATGGAAGAGGCGAAGAGCCAGCGAATGGCCACTCAGCCGCATGGCTCGCGTTCAGCAGGTTGTTTCTTCAAGAATCCACCGGCAAGCACGGTTGGCACGGGCAAGATCATCGATGAGCTGGGAATGAAAGGAACGCGACGTGGTACCGCCGTGGTGTCGCCGGTTCACGCGAATTTCATCGTTACTGAAGGCGAAGGCGCGCGAGCCGAAGACGCACTCGCGCTCGCCGAAGACATTCGAGAGCGCGTAAGGCGCGAACACGGGATTGAGCTCGAGTACGAAGTTGAACTATGGCAGGCCGATGAACCGAAACGATCTGAACAGCGAAGCGAAACGGGTGACTCCGCGAGAAAGGAGGAGCAGCCGTGAGGGAGCAAGTGATTGCTCAGAAAGTCGTCAATCGCAGCGGAATTGCAGGCAACCGCGGCTCGGGAGGCACGGTCCAGAGACCTGCTCGCCGTGAACGCGGCAGTGCTGGAAAAAAGCTTGGCGCACGCGCGCGAGCAATGCTCCGTTATGTTCCGATCGTTCTCAAGCTAGTGCTCGCGATCACCGTGGGATGGCTCATCTTTACGGCTTATCGCGCTGCCGCATCGGCGAGTTTCTTTCAAATTCGCAGTGTCGAAGTGCAGGGAACTTCGCGTGCGTCCGCTGAAGAAGTCCAGACGCTTGTGAAGCGCGAGGTAGGAAGAACCGGAGTATGGGGGGCCGATCTCAACGAGCTAAGTGCAAAGTTGAGGCGGCTGCCATGGATTCGCACTGCGATTGTTTCTCGTGTTTTGCCTGATGGCATTCGCGTGCGCATAGCGGAGCGGGTACCGCGTGCAGTGGTGCGCACGTCCTCAGGACGCTTCCGCTGGGTGGACGACGATGCAGTGTTCCTTGGTGAAATGTTGCCCACGGATCAGATCCCGGCGTTCTTTCTACGCGGCTTGAACGAAGAGGAATACGATGGTACTCGCAAGGAGAATGCGGAGAGAGTGCGGAAGTTTGTGGAGCTGGAGCGAGAGTGGGTCGCTGCCGGACTATCGGAGCGCGTGAGTGAGGTTAACCTGCTCGATATTCGTGACGTGCGTGCGCAACTGGCCGGAGACGATTCGCAAATCGAAGTGCGACTCGGATCCCAGGATCTCGGCAAGCGTCTCAAAAAGGCCCTTGATGTTTTGGACGAACAACGCCAGACGCGTCGAGGTCCATTCGTCAGTTACATCGATCTAAGCCAGGGCAAAAGGGCAATTGTGGGTTTTGTATCGGGCACTCACGCGATCAGCGGGGTCGATGTTGCTATCAAGTCACCTGAAACCGTAAAGTTGAACGAGGATAATTCCGTTGGCAAGCCGAAGGGCCAGAAGCAGACGCCTGAGAATAATACCGGGGAAAGGGAAAAGGGAAGACAGAACAGAGGTGAAAAAGCAGATAAGAGCAAGGATGGTCGCGGTCGCCACACTGAATGATTGATGAATTGGTCCACTTGAAGGAGCAAAGCTAAATGGCCAAGCGCGTGCAACACACAATCGGCCTGGACATAGGGACGAGCAGGGTGACGTGTATCGCCGGCGAACCCGGCGAGGGCGGGCTGCTCGAGATCGTTGGCATTGGCGAAGCGGAAGCTCGAGGCCTGCGCAAAGGTGTAATTGTAAATCCCGAGACAGCAGTCGATGCCATCAAGAAAGCCGTTGAAGAAGCCGAGCGCATGAGCGGTTTACAAGCTGAAGAGGTCACGATCAATCTCGCGGGCTCTCATATTCTCGGTTTTAACGGGCAGGCGATAGTCGCGGTCTCTGGACGCGACCGCGAAATTACGCCAGAAGACGTACGTCGTGCGATCGATTCGGCCTGCGCGATTCAGCTCCCGGCCGGACGCGAAATAGTCGATCGCTTGCCGCAAGAGTTCATCGTTGATGATCAAGACGGAATCAATGATCCAGTGGGAATGATTGGTGCCCGCCTGGCCGTCAAAGTTCATATTGTTACCAGTCCCGTGACTGCGCGGCAGAATGCTATCAATGCCGTCAATCGTGCGGGCTTGATTGTTGCCGATATGGTGCTTGAACAACTCGCCGCCGCCGAAGCTTCGTTAACTGAAGACGACAAGGAGTTTGGAGTGGCGCTCGTGGACATAGGTGCCGAAACGACCGGATTGATCATTTACCAGCGCGGAACCGTGCAGCATACGGCAGTCTTCTCGCTCGGTGGCTCCCACTTCACCAACGATATCGCCTTCGGCCTGCGCACGCCGATTCCCGAAGCCGAAAAGATCAAGCGCACGGTAGGTTGCGCCTGCAGCACTTCATTATCAGAAACGGAGCGCAGCGAGCTTGTGGAAGTTCCTTCGGTGGGTGGCCGCGCACCGCGCCAGCTTTCGCGACAGATCCTCTGCGACATTCTTCAGCCGCGGGCAGAGGAGGTCTTGATGCACGTAGCCGACGAAATAAAAGACGCCGGCTGGGAGAGACAGCTCTCTAGCGGTGTGGTACTCACCGGTGGCGGAGCCCTGCTCAACGGCATGACAGAGACCGCGGAGCAGGTTTTTGATGCTCCGGTGCGCGTAGGTTTTCCGAAAAGAGATCGATTCGGCGGTTTGGTCGAAGATGTTCAGAGTCCTGCATGGACCGCAGCGGCGGGATTGGCGCTCCTGGCTCAGCGCGCGCAGGCGACGGAAATGCGCGCAGGCACGGCCCGCCGAGCCTCTACAGGCAAGCTCACGCATTTTGTTGCAAGATTTCGCAATCGCTTTAGTAGTATTTTTTGACAAGTTGTTGTATGCTTGCCTCCCGATCACACAAGATATTGTCCGCAACATATCGATGCCGTTGGCGCGAGCTACCCAATATAGAAGGAAAGGGCCCTGGAAGCCTCCACGCTTCGGGAGAGAGGATGTGATATGACACCGGACGCTCTTCGAGCCAGAACAGGCATTAATATTTTCATCGATGATGATCCGCCGATTACTGGTGCGCGGATAAAAGTCATAGGAATCGGCGGTGGCGGAAGTAATGCCGTTAACCGCATGATGGAGGCCGGCATTGAAGGCATCGAATTTCTCGTTGCCAATACTGACTTGCAGGCGCTCAAGCGCTCACGCGCTCCGATCAAGATTCAGCTCGGCAGCAGGCTTACCAAGGGCCTCGGAGCTGGGGCCGACCCCGGAGTAGGGCGCGAGGCTGCGCTCGAAGATACCGACAAAATCATTGAAGTGCTGGAAGGCGCCGACATGGTCTTCGTGACCACCGGCCTCGGTGGGGGCACCGGAACCGGTGGCGCGCCCATCCTGGCATCGCTCGCTACTGAGTTGAACGCGTTGACGGTCGCGGTTGTTACTAAGCCGTTTCATTTTGAGGGACGCCGCAGGATGCAGCAGGCCGAACAGGGCCTGAGGGAGTTGCGCGAGTGTGTGGACACCGTGATCACCATTCCGAACGAGCGACTGTTGCACACGGTGGAGAAAGGGGCATCACTGTGCGATTCATTCAGAGTAGCTGACGATGTTCTGCGTCAGGCCGTCCAGGGCATCAGCGATCTGATTACCGTTCCTGGCTTAATTAATCTCGATTTCGCTGACGTCAAATCGATCATGTCGGGAATGGGCATGGCGTTGATGGGTGCAGGTTATGCGAGGGGTGAGAATCGCGCGATCGAAGCGACCCAGCAGGCGATCTCTTCGCCACTGCTGGAAGAGGCCACGATTCAAGGTGCGAAGGGTGTGCTGATCAATATTACGGGTGGACCTGATCTGACGCTCTATGAAATCAACGCTGCTTCTTCAATTATTCGCGAGGCGGCCGATGAAGATGCGAACATCATTTTCGGGGCGGTAATTGATGAGAACATGCATGACGAGATGAAGATCACCGTAATTGCGACCGGATTTGAGAGAGAAGTAGTTGCAGGGGCTTCGGCAGGATCGGCTGCAACATTACCGGCAACCTCTCCTCGCTTCACGCAGCGTCCGACTGACGACTTACCACGCCCGATGATGAGCCAGTCGCGCTCCGATGATCTCGACGTCCCGACATTCATTCGCAAGAAGGCAGATTGATCGCAAGCGCAAGTTCAAGACTTACAACAAAGGGAAGGCTATTATTGTTGGGCCTTCCTTTTGTTTTTGTGCGATCGGGCCGGGTGCTTTCACTTGGGAGTGAAAGTCTCCTACGAGCCCGAGGGGGAAATCGTTAGGGCTGGATGAGAGGGCAAATTCTAATCAAAGTTCGACATTCGCCACGGTGCGACTCCGCCTCCAGCCGATTATTTGAGTTTCCTTTGATAAGTTTTTGGTTTTCTCCTTTGCTTTTTCTTTCCTGGTTGTGTAGCATGTCGGTCATTCCTTGCAGGATTTCCATTACGGGTAAAAGTTTCGTCCCTCTCCTCGAATGGCCGCAGCCTGCGAGAGTATTGTTTGATCTGCGTCAGCTCATCCCTACCATAAATGTGCCTGGCGCGATCGATTAAATTAACCCGTCTGAGACTTTTGGAGGTAAGAATCAGGTGAATCGTAAACTCATTAGAACCACACTTGCCGAAGTCAAAGGAAAAGCACGCGAAGCGCCTCAGTACAGAGAGCGTTCAAACGGAGGTGCACACCGCAGCGCAGGGAGCGATGGTGGAAGAGAAGCCGCGCAACGTGCTGCGCAACAAGCGGCAGTTCAAGTGCGCAAGCGCATTCCGCCTCCCACGGAGACAAACGCCGAGATCTTCTACTACAAGAAGCAGATTGACGCCCACACAATGATGGTGATCGTATTGCTCGACGGCGAGGAGATTGAAGGTACAATCGAGTGGTATGATCGTGGCGCGCTAAAGGTCAACCGTAAGTCGGCGCCTAACCTTCTTATTCTTAAGCGAAACATGAAATACATGTACAAGGCCGACGAACGCGTCGAGCAGCCGGCGGAATAGCGCGCGCTGAACTCGCCAGTTTGAGTTCCTCCATGCTACGCACTAACGCGCGTCGTCTCAACTAATGGGACAGTTCGCCAATAGCTCATCTCATTCGAGCCATAGACCGAGGCGATCTCTGCCGCGCATCGGTATCACAATGGGCGATCCCGCAGGTATTGGTCCGGAAGTCGTCTTGAAAGCCGTTGCCGAAGAAGAGATCAGGCGTGTTTGCATTCCTATGATCATAGGCGATGCACAGCTATTAGCACACACTGCTCGCACCCTCGACCTGCAATGCGGCTACGACATCATTCGTAAAGAGGAACCAATCCCACAACACCTCACGGAACCGATAATCTTTCACCTCGACAATATCGGTGGCTTCATCGAACCGGGTATTGAATCTGGTGCGGCTGGCAAGGCGGCCGCTGGCTACATCGAAGCGGCGGTTGAGTTATGTGCAGCAGGAAGCATTGACGCCCTCGCCACTGCGCCCATTAACAAGAGAGCGCTGTTTCTCGGGGGGTACAGTTTTCCCGGTCACACCGAATTTCTCGCGCACCTAACGGGCAGCGAAGAATATGCGATGGCTTTTGTCGCTGCTAATCTGCGCATTGTGCTGCTATCGACACACGTACCCCTGGTGGAGGCAATCAGGATGGTACGGCGCGACCGCATGATTCAAATTATCAATCTTACTCAGCGCGAACTCCGGCGCTGGGGTATTGACCGTCCGCGGCTGGCAGTTGCGGCGCTGAATCCCCACGGGGCGGAAGGGGGCTTGTTTGGCGTGGAAGAAGCTTCGGAAATGGTCCCTGCGATCGAAGCGTGCCGCATTGATGACATCAATGTTCAGGGTCCGTTTCCCGCCGACACAGTTTTTCTTCGCGCGTCGCATGGCGAGTTTGACGCAGTGATCGCTTGTTATCACGATCAGGCGATGATTCCTGTAAAGTGTCTATCGTTTGGGGAAGCTGTGAATGTCACGCTGGGACTGCCGTTTATCCGCACCTCCGTCGACCACGGGACAGCATTTGACATTGCCGGGAAGGGATTGGCTGAACATTCGAGCATGATTGCGGCAATAAAGCTTGCCGCAGACCTCTCGACTCGCGCAGGTGAAAGCAGCCGCGCCGTGGAAGTGTGAAGGAAATGGCGAGTAAGGACGCTAAACCCTCAGCCAATAAGGAGGGGCGACGAGTTCTGGTGGCCGACGACGATCCGGCAATTCTGCGTTTGGTCTCGGCCATTTTGGAGAAAGAGAACTATGCGGTGGTAAGCGTGGGCGATGGCCGAGAAGCATATAAGATTCTCCAGAACGATCAGAATTTCATCGCGGCAGTTTTCGATGTAGTAATGCCGCACATTTCGGGACCCGAATTAGTTCGTTACATGAAGACGGAAAAACGGCTCATGCGTATTCCTGTGATGATGATGACCGCCGAGCAGGATCCCAAGCTCTCGTCAGATAGTTTTGCGGCGGGCGCGGTCGTCTTCCTGCCAAAGCCTTTCACTACTACACAACTGCAGATCATGCTGCAAATGCTCATCGGCAAGAGCGAGTAACCCGTTGGGAAATGCAACTTTCGATTCTCTTTCGCTCCACTCTTTTCTGTATTGCTGCCCTTACTGCTTTTGACGTCAGAGCAGACTTGAGTGCCAAGCAAGCGCGAAAATTGATCGCGCGCATGCCGGGATTTGAACTCCCTGGCAGGGCGGTGCGCGTGAAAAGAATCTCTCCAATTAGCGCTGCGTCCGCCGAAGCGACTGCCGACATTGAGACCGCCCTGCGCCTGGAAAAGAATCAGCAGGGGCAGTGGAGCGTCCGAGAGTTCAGAACCGGCCCGAATCAGTGGGAAGAGATTGAGGTGATTGCCGCAGCAATCAAAGCAGACGTGCCCCCGGCCAGTTGCCATGCCTCTGACCTGCTTGCCGCGGCTCCGAATGTGACAGACCCAAGCGTCAAGCGCGCGCGTTGTTTAATAGCGAATCTGTTGAACGTGCAGCTTCCTTCCGATGCAGTGCGGATCAAACAAGTGTCTCTTCTTGATGTCCCACTGGTTTCTCGTCCTTCGGCGTTGGTTGTGGCCGTAGTTCAGGTCGATCTGCGGCTGGTCAACGACAGTAAAACTGGCTGGCGTGTCTCGGAATTGCGCACCGGCAATCGAGATTGGGCCAACCTGGAAGCTATAACTGGTGCGGTCAACGAGACGAAACGTAAGAGGGCCCAGGCGGAATTGGAGTTAATTGGTAAAGCTCTGGAGGCATTTAGGATAGAGCGCGGCTTCTACGTTGCTTCGGACAAGCAGCCCACTCTTATTGACTACCTCAGCCCACGTTACCTTTCGCCAATTATCCGCCTGGATCCATGGCACCGGCCCTACCAGTATCAAGGCGAACGCGACCACTTTACGCTGCGTTCGACCGGTCCAGACGGCAAGGAGAACACGGCCGACGACATCGTACTCGCCAGGTCTGCGGGATAAACCTACCAAGAGCCCCTAAACTAAAGTCTTGACGGCCTCTTAGGGCTGGTGTTAGCTTTCTGATGTGGCCCCGTATTGAAGGGCTGCGAACGTGACCATGCCTTGCGCTAACCGTGAAAACGTTGTGGAGGGAGCCATCGCCGCCTGCTTGGCCCCGCCAGTGGCGCTCACCTCAGCTAAGGGATTTTAGCTTTGTTAGCTGGACGCAAACTTCTACTTGCCGACGACTCAATTACAATTCAGAAAGTTGTAGGCCTGACGTTTGCCGACGAAGGCGTAAAGGTCGTAAGTGTGAGCAATGGCAGGGAAGCGGTTGAGAGGCTCGAAGAAGTTGCGCCCGACATCGTGCTCGCGGACGTTTTCATGCCGGAAATGAGCGGCTATCAAGTCTGTGAATACATCAAACAGAATGAGAAGCTAAGCCACATTCCTGTTATGCTTCTGGTTGGCTCTTTTGAGCCATTCGACGAAGTGGAGGCGCGCAGAGTTGGCGCGGACGATATTTTGACGAAGCCCTTTCAATCGATTCGACGCTTGATAGACAAGGTTGGCGCACTTGTAACTGGCCCTTTGGACGCTGAAACTCCCGCCGCCAAACTTCCTGAAGGAGAGATGCCAACTCCTGAACTAGCAAGACCAGGCACCAAGGAAATCGAAATAAGAACGGCAGACACTCAGCCATTCCCCATGGAAGAGCGCTCGGAAGAACAGTCGACGGGCCACCTCACAGATCAACCTCAATTTGAAATGCAGCAAGATGTAGCAGTTGAAACAAATCTGGATGAGGGAGAGATTGGCAGCCCCGTTGCCGAATTGCAAAGAGAAGCCTCTGCAACTTCCGAACGCGCTGGCGACGTTCTCTTAGATCTCGGCGACTTCGAGCCGACAAATATTGTAGACGCGGACGAATTTGTTTTGGACCTCGGTCTCGACGAGGCTCAGGAGGCTTCGACTGTCGAGCAGAGTGCTTCATCGTTTGCTCCCGCCTTTGTGAAAACGGAAGTTTCTCGGGCGCGGGCTGAGGAGTGGGGCGTCGTTAACCGTGAACCAGCAGATCCCACTGTAGCAGCGGCCGGCTTTGGGCCCGTACCTGGAGAAGCTGAGTTTTTGGAAGCTACTGCCGATGCAGAGTCTTCAAGTGCGTTAGTTGAGAGGCTGGCAGACACTCAGGAGTGGGTGCGCGCCTCGGGCGAGGGGTCGGCAGAGGCTGCGGCAGCCGAACCCGAAGCGCTTCACGAAGATTCGAAGCGCATTCAGTCTATCAGTCCGACGGGCCAGATTCAGCTTGAGCAGTTGTCACCTGATGTCATCGATGCCATTGCCCGTCGCGCGGTCGAACGTCTATCGGAGAAAGTTGTGCAGCAGATCGTGTGGGAAGTCGTGCCGCAGCTTGCAGAACTCTTAATCAAGCGCCAGCTGGAAGAGAAAGAGTCTCAGCCAAAGTAGCCAGGAATAAGGTCAAGGATTGATCGGGCAGGCCTCGCTGGTAGAGTCGCCTGCTCGATCTCTTTTAGCGGCTCTCCGTTGTCGCTGGCGAGGTCGGTCGCCAGTTGTCAGTAACGATGGGATTCGTCCGCGCTGGATGAAAACATCAGACTATTCCCTTACAATGGCCTATTGGCAAATGACGAGAGATAACTGGAACGGACCAGTGACTACTGACAACTGACTACTGGCCACTGACCAATGGACATTCCCAAACAGTACGATCCCAAACAGGCTGAACAACATCATTACGCACGTTGGGAGCAGCGAGGCTACTTTGCTCCCGAGATCAATCGTGACGAGCACGCACCCGTATTCACAATTGTAATTCCGCCGCCAAACGTAACGGGCTCGCTGCACATGGGCCACGCTCTGCAACACACGCTGATGGACGTCCTCACCAGGTACAAGCGAATGTGTGGCTACCGAACGCTCTGGATGCCAGGCATGGACCATGCGGGCATTTCGACTCAGTTGATGGTGACGCGTGAGCTGAAGAAGGAAGGATTGACGCGCCACGATCTGGGTCGGGAGAATTTTGTCGAGCGTGTATGGCAGTGGAAGAGAGAGTTTGGCGGTCAAATCATCAACCAAATGCGGCGGGAGGGCGTTTCGGTGGATTGGTCGCGCGAGAAGTTCACGATGGACCAAGACCTGTCGCGCGCGGTTTGCGAGGTCTTCGTGCGTCTTTACGAAGAAGGAATGATCTATCGCGGTAATCAAATCGTGAACTGGTGTCCCAACGATCAGACCGTGCTTTCCGATCTCGAGGTGCAAAAGGATCCCCAGCCAGGCAAGCTCTACTACCTGCAATATCCGGTGAGCATGAGCAGCCGGCGTGTTACGGTCGCAACCACCCGGCCTGAGACGATGCTCGGCGATACTGCTGTTGCTGTGAATCCCAATGATGAGCGCTATCGCGACCTCGTCGGGGCGACGCTGTTGCTGCCGCTCACTGGCCGCGAGATTTCAGTTATCGCTGATGAGTTTGTCGATCCCGAGTTTGGCACGGGCGCCGTAAAAGTTACCCCCGCTCACGATCCCAACGATTACGACCTGGGCGTTCGTCACAATTTGCCGCAGGTGGTGGTAATCGACGTGCATGCGAAGATGACGGAAGCGGCCGGCGGTGACTTTGCGGGACTCGATCGTTACCAGGCACGCGAGAAAGTTGTGGAAAAATTCGAAGAACTTGGTCTGCTCGAGAAAGTAGTCGACTACGAGTTCTCAATCTCCAAGTGTGAGCGTTGTAAGACAGTGATCGAGCCGCTGATCTCGACGCAGTGGTTTCTGCGTATGGATCGCCTGCGTGACTTGGCGCTCGATTTGGTGGCTCGCGAGCAGAAGCCGCGGTTTGTGCCTGAAGTGCCTTACGAAAAGGTTTACACAAACTGGCTCGAGAACCTTCGCGACTGGACGATCTCGCGCCAGCTCTGGTGGGGCCACCAGATTCCCGCGTGGTACGACGATAGCGGAAATATTTATGTTGCACGCAGCGAAGAAGAGGCCCGCCAGCAAGCGATAGATGCATATTCCCAAAAGCACGGTCGAAACACACAGATAGGATTTGTGCCAAAGCTCACTCAGGATGCAGACGTTCTGGACACGTGGTTCTCTTCCGCGCTCTGGCCGTTTTCCACGTTGGGCTGGCCCGGGGAAACGAAAGACCTGGAAGCGTTTTATCCAACATCGGTGCTGGTGACTGGGCGAGACATTATCTTTCTATGGGTCTCACGCATGGTGATGATGGGACTGAAGTTTATGGGCAAGGAACCTTTCGAGGATGTGTTTATTACTGGCACGATCCTGGACGGCCGGGGCCAACGAATGTCCAAGACCAAGATGAACGGAGTCGATCCGCTCGACGTTTTCGATAAGTACGGCGTTGACGCCACTCGCATAATGCTAGCCTCGGTGGGCACTACTGATGTTCGTTGGAATGAGAAACAGGTTGAGTCGTATCGAAACTTTGCCAACAAGATCTGGAATGCCGCGCGCTTCTGTCTGCTTAATTCAGAGGGGGCATCCATCAATCCGGAGACCTTGAAAGCCGGTGGCCCAGAGTTGGCGTTGCACGATCGTTGGATCATCTCGCGTTTGCATAAGACCACGCATGACCTGAGCGAGGCGCTCAGGGGTTATCAGTTTCACGAAGCGGTGCAGACTCTCTATCACTTCTTCTGGGACGACTTCTGCGATTGGTACATCGAGCTGATCAAGGCCGATGTCACGGCTGAAGAAGCAACTACGCGGCGTGCTGAGGCTCGCACTCGCCTGATAACCGTTCTCGAACAAGCATTGCGCCTGCTGCATCCTTTTATGCCTTACATTACTGAAGAACTCTGGCAAACTCTTCCCGGAAGAGATGCAAAGCTATTGCACAAGGCTTACAGCGGCGCAGAACCCACGATCATGCTCTCCGCTTATCCTGAGAGCGCAGCGGAGTTGATTGATGAGCGAGCGGAATGGGAAATGCAAGCCGTAATCGATCTGATTTCCCGCGTTCGCAATATTCGTTCGGAGATGAACATCAAGCCCGGCGAACGTGCGCCCGTGCTCATCGGCTCGCCTGATGAGAAGTTGCGCGAGGTGTTCTCAGCGAGCAGCGATCAGATTGCCCGTCTCGTGAGAGCTTCCAATGTTTTCATCACGGAACAACTTATCGCGCCGCGAGCTTCGGCGCGGGCTGTTCTGGTTGGAGGCGCTGAAGTAGCTATACCGCTGGAAGGCTTGATCGACTTCGAACAAGAGCGCCAGCGGCTGCGTCGCGAACAGGACAAACTGCAAGCTGAGGCTGGCAAGCTTCAAGCACAGCTTGCCAATCCAAACTTTGTAGAGCGTGCTCCCGCGGAAAGAGTCAAAGAAGTGCGGGAGCGAATCGCGGATATTAACCAGCGCACCGCGCAGCTTGAACAGACAGTTGAGAACCTCCAATGAACTGGCTCGACGAAGGTGCACTCTATTCTCAGATTGCGGTTTTCCTGCGCGAGGACCTCGGACGTGGCGACATCACCACGCAGTCAATCATAGCGCGCAACACGCGCGCTCGTGGCCGTTTTGTCGCCGGCGAGAAGATGATTGTCGCCGGCCTCGAAGCCGCCGAAGAAGTGTTCCTCACACTCGATTCTCAACAGCAACTGGAAGCGTTTGTCTCTGACGGTGAAGAGATCGAAGCAGGGATGGTAATTGCCCGCACCCTCGGCTTCGCTGATGTACTGCTCGCGGGTGAGCGCGTAGCGCTGAATCTTATCCAGCGACTTTCGGCAGTTGCGACGCTCACGAATCAGTTTGTGCGCGCCGTCGAACAAACGAGCGCAGCAATTGTCGATACGCGTCAGACTACACCGGGCATGCGCATGCTGGAAAAGTACGCGGTGCACCTGGGCGGTGGCCACAGTCACAGATTTGGACTCGATGACGGGGTGGTCATCAAGGCCAACCATATCGCGATTGCCGGTGGTATTGCTACGGCGGTGAAGAAAGCGAAAGAGAGGCTGCGGCACCTGCACAAGATTGAAGTTCAGGTCTCCCGGGAAAATGACTTGCGCGAGGCGTTGACCAACGGTGCCGACATTCTCTTGATTGAGAACCTGCCACCCGAAGTAGTAGCTCGCCTCACCTCCCTTGCTCGTGATCTCTCACCAGCCATTACTATTGAATATTCTGGCAACATTACGCTGGAAAACGTCCGCGCCTACGCCGAAGCAGGCGCAGACATCATCAGCATAGACGCACTGACGAATTCGGCACGGGCGATGAATGTCAGTTTCCAACTCCAACCCTTCTAAGATGTCCGCGGCACGTCTTTTCAGGGTCTCTTTCCGTTGAGAAACTGACATCTAGGGATCCATCACCGAGGTACAACGCAGCAGGGCCGCAACT
>JBGPNE010000004.1:0-22339 GCA_041487335.1 Pyrinomonadaceae bacterium | reverse complement strand
ATGCATTTGAGGGTCTGCCGCGCGAGCACACGCGTGGCATTGAGCGAATCAGATTGGTAGAGTTCATATCTGAGCCACGGCTCAAGGCAAACCTTCAAGCATCGGAGTTGCCTGGGCTTTACCATCCGCGCCAGGGTCCAAAAGGACCGTGGCTGGAACTCGCCGTCGGAGTATTGCTTCCAGGCAATAAGCCGATCCACAAGCGCATAATACCGAGACTTTCCTTTAAGGGTAATCTTGCCGCAATAATCTTCTCTCTCGTCGGCCAGCACTATCACATGACCCTTAGGCATTCGCTTAAGAAGACTCAGTTGGAACCCGCCGTGAGGATCTACACAGAGAAGCAACTGAAGGCATGGAACGAAAAGCAGCACAACCTCCGTGCTCGTCTGTTCAAGCCGCTACAGCCCACGCTGGAGCGTTGGGCGAAAGGATTGCAGAAACGAGCGACGGCGGAAAAGAAAAAGAGCCTGGCTTCTAAGTAACAGCGGGTTTCCGCAGCGGCGGGATTCGTATTGATTCCTTAATCGAGATGACTATCATTATCGATGTTCTTTGCAGCCAACCTCAAAGCCGCTGCAACATCAGTCGCGTCCACGCTTGACCGTCGGAAGCGAACCTCCAGACTAAACTCTTTTCCAGGAGAGGTATACTTGAAGGTGTAGGGCTTGGCCTCGGGCGTGATCCGCGGGCCCATCTCCTGGCGTCGTACTTCCCTTGCATCATCGCGCGTGAGACCCCGTGAAGCAATCTGATTTGCCAGTCGTCTCATTCCCTCTTCGTCGGGCTGTCGCACAATCTGTAAGAGCACTGATTTTGCCGAGACATCAGCCTGTCTACAGATCTCGCGAACATCAGAAGGGATCGCCGCGATAGAAAGGGCTTCCGTAACTGTGCTTCTGCTCTTGCCTACTTTACGTGCAACTTCCTCGTGCGTATGACCAAAACGTTCACACAGCGCCAGTAGACCATCGGCCTCTTCCCAGACCGTCAAATCCTTACGCTGCATGTTCTCTATGAGCGCAATCTCAGCAACAGTACCATCATCTACGTTCATCTCAACGCAGGGAACTTCCGTGAGACCCGCTTGCCGCGCAGCTCGCCAGCGCCGCTCTCCGGCAATAATCATCCATCGGCCCGTGAAAGACGAGGGTCTGACTAACAACGGCTCCAACACGCCTTTCTCCGCAATGGACGCGGTGAGTTCGGAGAGATCGCCAAGCTCTGCGCGCGGCTGCTCAGGATTTGGATCAAGCTTTTCCAGAGAGATCATCCTTCCAATCGGAGCAGGCTGATGCTGGGATAATTCTTCTACGAAATGCGCGTCATGACGCATTTTCAAACCTGTCGGCAGTCCCCTTTTAGACACGGCTCAGCACCTCTTCACAAAGTTTTGCGTATTCCGTAGCGCCTGATGAGTTTGGCGCAAAACTAAAAATCGACTCCTTATAGGCGGGCGATTCCTCCAGCCTCACGCTTTTAGTGATCACGGTCTCAAAAAGCTTGGGACCAAAGACGCGGCGAATCCGTTCGTGTACTTCTCGCGCCAGTGTGGTGCGCTTGTCGTGAAGCGTCACCAGGACACCGAGCAACTCGAGATTAGGATTCGCCCGCGCCTTCACTTTCTCTATCGTTTCCAGAAGATCGTCCGTGCCCTCGAGAGCAAAATAGGAAGACTGGATGGGAATCAGCACGTGAGTAGCCGCGACCAGAGCGTTAACGGTAATCAATCCCAGCGTGGGCGGAGTGTCAATGACGATGACCGAGTAATCGTTCCGGAATGGCTCCAAACGATCCTTGAGGCGAAAGGGAGCATCGAAATCGCCAACGAGCTTTGATTCCAGTTTTGCCAGACTGATTCGCGCCGGTATGATATCAAGCCCTTCAACGGGTGTACGATAGACAGACTGCTGGACTGGCCCCTGGCCGTCCATCATTAACTCGTAGGTTGATCTCTCCACGGTCAGGGGATCTAAGTATGAGATTGAGCTGTTTGCCTGGGGATCGAGATCCAAAAGAAGGACACGCTTTCCCAGCCTGGCGAATGCGGCGGCCAAATTGATGGCGGTAGTTGTCTTCCCTACACCACCTTTTTGATTTGCAATCGCAATTACCATTCCCTGCACGGCGGTGAAAGTTTGATATGGTTCTGCGGAAACCAATGGAAAGCATACCCGAGAAAACCGAATGTCTTATTGATACAACACAAAGACAACGCTTACATCGGAAGGTCGCCCGCTTCACCAATGACATCGGGCCACTCTTCTTCGCCAAGACCAGACTCCTCTGTTCCCTCTTCCTCCGATGGTACGGTATTGCGAGACGCTTTGATCACTTCCATATCGACATAGATGGGACAATCTGCTCGAAGTGCCAGCGCAATCGCGTCAGAAGGTCGTGCATCGAGAGCAATGGTGTTTCCGTCGCTCGTTCGCATTTCAATTACGGCAAAGAACGTGTTGTCGCGCAAACTAGTTACCACCACTTTGTCCACCTGAATGCCCATCTCAACAATCAGATTGCGCAGGAGATCATGGGTCATCGGTCTAGGAGGCGCAATCTTCTCGATCTCGAGAGCAATCGCATTTGCCTCATAGGCGCCAACCCAGATTGGCAGCATGGTATCGCTATGGACATCCTTCAAAATGACAATCGGAGTGCCACTGTTAGGATCCATCATCAGGGCCCTGATCTTTACCTCGATTTCCATAACTCGATACCTCTTAATTGCCCTCGAGCCTTCTGCCGATCCTAATTCACTCTCTCGCCATACAGGCTGTTTGATTTGGCTTGAGTGACCAGTATCTCAACTATTTGGCCTTCAAGTGTCGCGCCGCCCTTAAAGTTAACTACTTTGTGGCAACTCGAATGACCTGCCATGTCCTCATCCGACCTTGCACTTTCTCCCTCAACCAAAACGCTGACGGAGCGTCCTCGATAGCTCTGGTAGATTCTATTTTGTATCTCGCGCTGGAGATTCTCAAGCGCGAGAAAACGCGCCTTCTTATCATCTGGCGAGACGTCATCATCGAGCTTCGCCGCAGGAGTACCGGGGCGCCTTGAATACTTGAAGATGTAAAGCCCGTCGTATTCACAACGCTTAATTAGACTCATTGTTTCTTGAAAATCTTCTTCTGTCTCACCAGGAAAGCCCACGATAATATCGCTGGTCAACGAGAGCCGCCGTTTAGATTTCTTAATGCTGTTCACGCTGCGCAGATAATCTCCAGATTTGTGTCCGCGCCGCATTGCTTTCAGAACTCGGTCGCTCCCCGACTGGACCGGCAGGTGAACCCAGTCACACAGATTGGGATACTCCTCAATCGCGGACACTATATCAGGATGGAAGTCTCGAGGAAACGACGTCGTGAACTTGATTCGCTCCATTCCTGTTTCCGCAACTGCCCTGAGCAACCGGCAAAATGGCGTTGCGCCAAAACTTTTCTCGAGTTCCTCTTCCGCTGCTGGCCTGTAGCTGTTTACGTTTTGGCCGATCAGGTGAATCTCCTTATACCCAAGCTCGCGGAGCCTGCGAACTTCATTGACAATCTCCCTCATGCCGCGGCTCTTTTCGCGTCCCCTGGAATAAGGGACTATGCAGAACGAGCAAAACTTGTTACACCCCTCGATGATCGGAACGAAAGCAACATGGGGAGAATGTCTTTCTACCGGCGATACGTCCCACGATTCACCTTCGGCACGCTCACCCAGATCGAGAACTGATTCTTCACCGCTTTGTAGCCGCTCAATCAACGATGGGATGCGATCTGTTGCGCGCGTGCCTATGACCATGTTCACTGCCGGCGAGTTGTCGAAGATCGCCTCACCTTCCAACTGCGCAACGCAACCCATTACACCAATGAGCGGTTCCTTGCCGGCAAATGTGCCACGAAGCTCTCCGATGCGCCTGAATACTTTCCGTTCTGCGCGTTCGCGCACAGAGCAAGTATTTAACAATACAACATCCGCGCCCTCCGCGGATTGTGTGAGTTCATAGCCCGCTTTTCGCAGGCCCGTCGCTGCCCGCTCGGTGTCTGCAACGTTCATCTGGCAGCCAAACGTTTCTATGTAGACCTTATAAGCCTTGGGTTTCATCTCCGCGCAATCACAACAACTCAAGTGTTGGCTAGTCTATCAGAAATCCTTAGCCAAACGCGATAGTGGGTACTTTCAGTTCTGTATTCTCGCGGTAGCTAAGCTTGACCACTTGTTGTTCCCCTAGTAGTATCGCGGCGAGTTTTTCCTGATCCCTAAAAAACCAGGAGGTTCCTCATGTCCTTCAACAAAGTAATTCTTGTCGGCAACCTTGGTCGCGATCCCGAACTGCGCTACACGCCGCAAGGGACTCCCGTTTGCAGCTTCACCATGGCTACAAATGAACGGCGCAAAGACAAGACTGGTGAGATGCAAGATCAGACGACGTGGTTCCGCGTTACTCTCTGGGGACGGCAAGGCGAAACTGCCTCACAATACCTCACGAAAGGTCGGCCGGTTTATATCGAAGGCAGGCTACGCGTCGAGGAGTGGACTGACCGAGACGGAAAGCAGCGGTATACGCTCGAAGTTAACGCGACAGACATGCAGTTCATTGGCAGCAGAGCGGAAGAGCCGATAGCAGGAAAAGTCGCTACCAGCGAGCCGGCGGCTGCTGAGCAGGCAGATTTGTCTGACGACGACATTCCCTTTTAGTCTGGAACAGCAATACTCGCGGAAATTGGTAACCGAAAGAAGTCGGGAGTGAGCTCATGCAACGCCCCACCGGCCGAATTGCCGGAGTTTGCTGTAACGTTTAGCCAGTCGTTCTTGCTGGCCACAGCTAACCGCTTCAGCAAGGCGCTCGCTTAAAGCCGAATCAAGATAGCGAGCGGTCTGATCGTAATCGGTGTGTGCTCCCCCGGGAGGCTCTCTAATAATCTGATCCACAATCTTCTCTTCGTAAAGATTCTGCGCGGTTAACCGCAACCCTTCGGCCGCGCGATCCGCGAGCTTTGCGTCCTTCCAGAGGATTGCCGCGCACCCCTCAGGCGAGATGACTGAGTAGATAGCATTTTCCAGCATTAGCACCTGGTCCCCCACCCCAATTGCCAGGGCACCGCCGGATCCTCCCTCGCCGATCACAGTGACGATCACCGGCACTTTCAGCTTCGTCATCTCCCGCAGATTGTAGGCAATGGCTTCGGCCTGTCCACGCTCTTCAGCGTCAATTCCCGGGTAGGCGCCGGTGGTGTCGATCAGAGTGAAGACCGGTCGTCGAAATTTATCCGCGAGTTTCATCACTCTCAGGGCTTTGCGATAACCTTCGGGCTTCGGCATTCCAAAATTTCGATAGCTACGTTGTTTGGTGTCGCGTCCTTTCTGATGACCCACAACGATGATGGGCAGACCGTGAAACCTCGCCGAGCCGCAAACTATCGCGTGGTCATCTGCAAATCTCCGGTCGCCATGAAGCTCGACAAATTCTTCGAAGAGTCGTTCTATAAAATCGAGGGTATGAGGGCGATCCGGGTGCCGAGCCAACTGCACACGTTCAAATGCCGTCCTCGCTTCTGGCGGAGTAGTGTCCAGATTGCTCTCAACGGCAGGTTTGTTTTCGATCTTCGCCATTTCCCTTCCCAGCACTCAGCATTATCAGACGCGGTTTACACTCTGGGCCGTCTTCTCAACCCTGGTTGCGCAGCCTAGCTGCTTCAGCGCGGAATCCAGCTTGCCAGTACGTTCGACTCGCAACGCCGAATTGACTTTCACCTGTACCAGAACATCAGTTTCGATTAACGCTTCCAGTACCACGTCGGAATTTCCGGGATGCGTGTTTAGAAGATGGAGAATCGTATCAAATGACGCTGCGGTATCGTTAGTTGACGGAAGGCGCAGCACGACGAGCTCCCGGTTCTTCAGAATATCACCAAGATTCTGAACCTGGTCGACAACGATTGTAGGAGGACTATCTTCGCTGAGTTCGAGCCGCCCGGTAATCAGGACTGCCGACATATCAAGAAGACTCGAGTGTCTCCGATAAGTCTCAGGCCACAACACACACTTCGTTCCCCCAAACTGATCTTCAAGACGGAGCAAGGCAAACTTGTCGCCCTTCTTTGTTGTGCGTGATTGCACATCGTTAATGATCCCGCCGACGCTGACCCGTGCGCCACTAGTCAAGCCGGGGAGTTCAATGGATTTTGCGGCTTTCAGACTCTGCAACAGATCGACATAATCTTCCAACGGATGGCCAGTGATATAAAAGCCAAGCGCCGCCTTTTCTCCGGCTAGCAATTGGGAATGGGACCAGGGGCTTGTGGCGGGTGGCACGCTCTCAACGAGTTGAGCGTCTTCGATGGCGGCTCCGAATAAACCATCCTGGCCTTGGATCCGCTCCCGTTTAGCGCGTTGGGCTCTGGCGAGGGCGGTATCGATTGAATTGTGAAGAGCCCCCCGCCATTCATGCAGGTCTCGGGCATCAGTGTTCAGGGAATCAAAAGCTCCAGCACTCACAAGACTTTCAAACACGCGCTTGTTCAGTGCCCCTTGTTCGACTCTTTCCCCGAAATCGAAGAATGATTTGAAAGCACCACTTTTGCGTGCCTCGATTATCGCGTTAACGGTGGAGTGGCCCAAGCCTTTGATCGCAGCCAGCCCATACCTGATGGCATGCGCCAACGGTGTGAAGCCTGAATAGCTCTCGTTGACGTCCGGTGGCAATAGCTGAATTCCTTGTGCGCGGAGTTCCTTTGAGTACTTAAAAACCTTGGCAGCGTCCTGCGCTTCATTGGACAGAACCGCTGCATAGAAGTGTTCCGGGAAATGGGCCTTGAGGTAGGCAGTCTGAAATGCCAGGTAAGCGTAGGCAACGCTGTGGCTGCGGTTGAAACCGTAGTCTGAGAACTGAGCCATAAGCGAGAATATCTTCTCCGCCTTCTCCCT
Organism: Pyrinomonadaceae bacterium; assembly: GCA_041487335.1. GTDB lineage: Bacteria > Acidobacteriota > Blastocatellia > Pyrinomonadales > Pyrinomonadaceae > PSRF01. The sequence continues at coordinate 15,421 of JBGPNE010000004.1, read as the reverse complement.
CTTCAGACCTCGTTCAACGGCGCCGCTTATGAACTTCTCCTCATGGACTGCCATCTCCTCCCGCTTTTTCTTACCCATCGCTCGCCTCATCAGGTCGGCCTCGCTGAGCGTGTAGCCCGCAAGCTTTTGAGCCAACTGCATAATCTGCTCCTGGTAGACAATGATCCCGTAGGTGTTATTCAGGATCTCCTTCATCTCAGGGACCAAATACCGCACCATCTTCTTGCCATGGTGTCGCAGAATAAATTCGTCAACCATTCCGCCGTCGAGCGGGCCTGGCCGGTAGAGAGCATTTAACGCGGCCAGATCTTCGACATCTTTTGGCTTAAGCTTGCGGCAGATTTCCTGCATGCCCGAAGATTCAAACTGAAAGACCGCCTCAGTGCGGCCTTCGGCAAAAACGGCCATCGTCTTCCCCTCGTTAAGCGCTATATCAGCCCAGTTAATCTCGATGCCAAGCATTTGCTTAACGCTGATTAAGCAGTCATTTATAACAGTTAAGGTGGTAAGCGCTAAAAAATCCATCTTAAGCATGCCGGTTTTTTCCAGGTCCGACATCACATATTGAGTTGTAACTTCATCCTTACCCGAAACTGCAATCGGGATGAGCTCCTGAAGCGGCAGCGGCGAAATGACGACGCCGGCCGCATGCACGGAGCTATGACGAGCGCAACCTTCCAGCCGTTGGGCGATCTCTATCAGCTCTTTAACTTGTGGATTGTTTTCAACCTCTTTCTTTAAGTCTGGAACGTTCTCCAAGGCCTGCGCAATGCTTACATTTCGACCGCGAACTGGCGGCGGTATTAACTTGGCGATTCTCTCGACCTCCGAATAGGGCATCTCCAGTGCCCTGCCAACATCCTTAATCGCAGCTCGCGAAGCCAGCGTGCCGAAGGTAATTATTTGGCAAACAGAATCGCGTCCGTAGAGATTGGCGACATGGTTGATTACTTCGCCACGTCCTCTCACGCAGAAGTCAATATCAATGTCTGGCAAAGATACCCTGCCCGGGTTCAAGAAACGCTCGAAGATAAGGTTGTACTGGAGGGGATCTACGTCTGTGATGTCCAGGCAGTAAGCCACCAGGGAGCCTGCAGCGGAGCCTCGACCAGGCCCAACCGGAATTGAGTGTTCTTTTGCGTAGCGCACGAAATCCCAAACGATTAGGAAGTAGCCAGCAAAGCCCATCTGCTTGATCATGGCTATCTCGCTGGCGAGGCGCGTCTGATAATCAGCAACTGAGTGCTTTAGCTCTCCGCGAGATGTCTGTCGGTCCCATACGCGCTGGCGCCGGCGCTCAAAACCTTCCCTTACCACTCTTTCGAAGTAGTCATCGACAGACGAACCAGCGTCTGATTCAGGTATCGGATAGTTCGGCAGATGGTTGACGTTCTCCAGTAACTTTAGATCGCACCTTTCGGCGATCTCAACCGTGCGGCTCAGAGCATCCGGTAATTCATCACCAAAGATACGCCACATCTCTTCCGGCGAGCGGACATAGAAATTCGGGCTGGGATAGCGCAGGCGATTAGTATCTCTGACCGTTTTCCCAGAGCCGATGCAAAGCAACACATCATGGGCGCGGGCATCGTCAGGCCCAAGGTAGTGGGCATCGTTCGTTGCGACTAGAGGAACACCGGTACGTTTTGAAAGCTCCACGAGGGGTTTGCGAATCCTCTCCTGCGCCTCAAGGCCGTGCTCCTGGATTTCCAGGAAGTAGTTTCCCTTCCCCAGAATCTCCTCGAACTCGAGCGCCGCCGCGGCAGCTTCATCGCATTTCTCGCGTGCCAGCATCGCCGAGGGTATACCTGACATGCATGCAGAGAGCGCTATCAACCCCTTGCTGTGCTCTGCCAGAAGCTGCTTATCGATTCGAGGTTTGTAGTAGAAGCCTTCGGTGTACGCCTTTGACGTCAGACGCACCAGGTTGTGATATCCGTCTAGATCCTTCGCCAGGAGAATAAGATGAAAATTAGCCTTTTCGCCGGGCGCTCCAGCTGCACGATCAGTTCGACTGCCGCGCGTGATGTAAGTCTCACAGCCAATTATTGGCTTCACGCCGTGGCTTTTCATCGCGTTGTAAAACGAGATGGCGCCAAACATATTGCCATGGTCTGTCATGGCGCAGGCCGTCATGCCGAGTTCCTCGGTACGGCTGGCAAGAGGCTTAATCTGAATTGCGCCGTCTAGAAGGCTGTAATCGGTATGCAGGTGGAGGTGTGCGAATCTTTGATCAGGCATGATACAAATCTGCTCTTTCAAGAACCGTTACGGTTGAGGGTTCAAATCTATTCCCACTCGATTGTGCTTGGCGGCTTAGAGCTTATGTCATAGACGACCCGGTTGATTCCTCGAATTTCAGATACCAGTCGCGCCGAGATCCGCGCAAGCACGTCTTGTGGGAGCCTTGCCCAATCAGCCGTCATTCCATCGACACTCGTCACAGCTCGAATGGCAAGGACTCGTTCATAGGTTCGCTCATCTCCCATCACGCCCACGGTTGAAACCGGCAGCAGCACTGGGAAAGCCTGCCACACTGAATGATAAAGGTCGGCGAGTCGCAGCTCCTCATCAAGAATCCCATCAGCAGCCTGTAACAGAGCGACTCTTTCCTCGGTTACCTCACCAATGATTCGTACCGCTAAGCCAGGCCCGGGAAAGGGATGGCGCGTAAGTATCTCTTCAGGTACGCCGAGTTCCCTTCCAATCAGCCGGACTTCATCCTTGAACAATTCCCGCAGCGGCTCAATCAACCGCAGACTCATCTGCTCGGGCAAACCGCCGACATTGTGATGGCTCTTTATGACCGCCGACGGACCGCGAACGGATTCTGATTCAATCACGTCTGGATAGAGCGTTCCCTGAACCAAATACTCCACGTCGCCTAATCGATTCGCCTCTTGCTCGAAAACCTTAATAAAGACTTTACCGATGCGTTTGCGCTTTTCTTCCGGATCAACAACGCCTTTCAGCGCACTGAGAAAGAACTGTCCTGCTTGAACTCCGACGATGTTCAACTTCATGCTCTGGCTCAACAGGGCAAGAGTTGTCTCAAACTCTCCCGCTCGTAGCAAACCGTTGTCGACAAAGATACAAGTCTGCCGTTCGCCTATCGCTCGATGAACCAGAGCTGAGGCAACGGTGGAATCTACTCCTCCAGAGAGGCCAGAAACGACGCGGCCAGTCTCTCCAAGGTTATCGCGAATTCGCGCCACCTGCTCTTGAATGACTGCCTCTGGCGACCAGTCACCGTGGCAGCCACAAACGGAAAAGAGAAAATTACGTAGCACTTGGGCGCCGAGCGGGGTGTGAGCTACTTCGGGATGAAACTGCACTCCGAATATCCCGCGACTCACGTCCTCAATCGCGTTCAGAGCATCATCTGTCAGCGCAGTTACACGAAATCCTGCAGGCACTGACGTCACGTGATCGCCATGGCTCATCCAAACATCCAGCTCAGATGGGAGTCCTTTGAACAAAGGACTCGCCGGCTCGACTATTTTCAACCTGGCGTACCCGAATTCGCGGCTCGATGATGGCTTAACTTCGCCGCCCATATCGAAGGCAATGACCTGTAGGCCATAGCAGATTCCGAGAAGCGGACAATCAATGGACTCGAGTAGATTTACTGAAGGTTTGGGCGCGCCTTCCTGATAGACGGAAGAGGGGCCGCCGGACAGAATGACACCTTTTGGGCGGCGTGCTGTAATTCGTTCGGTGGGAGTGTTGAATGGCAGGATTTCACAGTAAACGCCTGCTTCTCGAACGCGACGGGCTATCAGCTGAGTGTACTGCCCCCCGAAGTCAAGTATTATTATCGTCTCGTGATGACTATTATTCGTCAAAGAGAAAACCTCTTGTGGTGTAGTTCGCGTCAAAGCGCATTCAGCAAGAGCGGAAAGCAAAGGATTATACTTTCGGAGCCTGATAACTCAAAACCGGGGCTTGGTTAGCTTCCGTTCTAATCAATGTTGATGTCCAACACTAGAGGAAGGGTGGGCGTTGTTAGCGGCAAACTTTCTGTTTGCAGAGGAATTGCCCTTTCCCTGACCATTGCAATTGTGGCGGGCTTTGCTCAGACCTATGATACTGGGGGGGCTAGTACCCGAATCGCTCTCTCTCTGCCTCTGACAGTTCGTTGGCGATACGAGTCGAATCTGACTCTCAACCTTACTCCGGCCTTCGATGAACAACGCATTTACCTTCCGCTTGCAGGCGGAATTATCGTATCGCTCAAAGCGAGCGATGGCCAACTCTACTGGCGCTCAGAGATGGGTGGAGAACTCTCTGCGTCACCTGTCGCGGACGATCATGGCGTATATGTAGCGTCAGAGACCGGAAAGTCAGAGGGCATTCGACGTGCAACTGGAACGCTACGAGCTCTCGGTCGTGAAGGTGGTGTGACGCAATGGATGCGGACTCTAGCTAAGCCGCTGCGGGGATCACTTACACTCAACAACGGGAGGCTCTTCGCTGCAGGAACCGACGGGAAAGTTTACGCCTTTGACAGCAGAACAGGCGAGGGCCGCTGGTTTTTTGATTACGCCGCTTCCTTTAACTGCCGGCCGGTAGTTTCAAAGTCGCGCGTTTATGTAGGAAGCGAAGACGGCACGTTGCTCGCCCTCGATGAGAACAAAGGGAGTCTTCTCTGGCGTTATCGAACCAAAGGTCCCGTGCGAGGGCCAGTCGCTATCGCGAACGAGACAGTCTATTTCGGCTCCGGAGACGGCTACGTTTACGCGGTCAACTCTGTAACCGGCCAGCTACTCTGGCGGAAACGCACGGGCGCGGGAGTGGAGGCTGTAGCGCGGGTCGAAGATTCGCTGCTGGTAGCATCACTCGACAACTTTGTTTACCTCTTTTCTCTCAACGGCGCGAGACTGTGGAAACGTCAGCTTCCGGGAAGAATCTCTTCACAGCCCTTGACGGCTCCAGACGGTGCGCTCTTCACGCCGCTTTCCAGCTCTGCCGGAGTTGTGTTGGGTTTGCATGATGGACGCCAGGTGAATTCCCTGCCCACTGGCGAGGAAATAACGACATCCGCCTCGCCTATTGCTGTGGGTGACGCGGTGCTCCTGACAACCGAACACGGATTGCTTGCCTTTTTCCAACCAAAGGAGAATGAATCGCCCAAGAGGCGCTGATGTGGTTCAGCGTTCACGCATTGGCCTGCTCTCAACAACAGCCAACGCTACATCTCAGGTCTCTTTGGTCTGCATCTTGGATTCGCTGAGATCGGGACGCCGGCGAAATATGCCCACCACCCGCGAGAGGAGTCCATGAAAAATGTAAGCAATCACGAGGGCGAGTAGAACGTACTGGGAGTAGAGATAGATCAACATTCCCACTGCTACGGCGAGGATAATTGTGCGCATACTTCGGCTGCGAGTTCCCACCGTCTTGAAGCTCGAGAATCTGAGCGTGCTGACCATCAGGATGCTGAGTAATCCAACCAGGGTCATTAATAGCGCGGAATAGATTGCTGCTCGCTCTGGTCCGTAGGCCACCAAAGGAACAGGGGCGAAGTGGATAATCGCGGCTATAAGCCCGCCGGCGACCGGAATAGGCAAGCCAACGAAACTCTTCTTGTCGACCTTTATCGTACCCCCAGCAAGAATTCTCGGACGTGATGCCTGAACATTGAAACGAGCCAGGCGAAATGCCCCACACATCAGGTACATGAAGGAGAGAAACCAGGCGAGCCTGTGAAGATTACTTCCCTCTTCCAGGCTCGCTCCGTATCCCCACACATATGCCAGCACTGCGGGAGCAAGACCGAATGTAACTACGTCTGCAATAGAATCCAGTTGAATACCGATCTCCGTCGTGGTTTTCGTCATTCGCGCAATTCGGCCGTCAAGCATATCGAAGAGAACAGCCCATCCAATTGCTTTGGCCGCATTATCAAGATAAGAGGAGGCACGCACCAAATCTGCCTCAACAGCACTTAACTGAAAGCCACGCAGCGCGGCCATAACAGCGTAAAAGCCCATGCCTATGTTTGCTGCTGTGAAGGCAGAGGGGATGAGATAGAGTCCCTTTTTGAGGCCCCGGCGTTCAGGATTTATGAACTCCGGCTCAGATTGCAGCCGTGGTGAGCCGATCATCGTATCCTCCCAATAATGCTGGTTCCGCCCTTCACTCGCATGCCCTCCGAGACCAACACTTCCACGCTTTGAGGCAATATGATGTCTGTTCGCGAGCCGAATTTGATTAATCCGAATCGTTCTCCCAGAGCAACTCGTTCACCCTTATGTTTCCAGCAAACTATTCGTCGCGCGAGAATGCCGGCGATCTGCTTGCAGATAACCGTTATCTTCTCCCCTTCGATCGTTAGGACGTTCTGTTCGTTTACCAAACTGGCATTTTCGTCTGTCGCCATCAAAAATTTTCCTTTGATGTAGGACAGATCGGTTATCTGGCCGCCAATCGGCGCGCGATTGATATGCACGTCCAGCGGCGACAGGAAGATGCTGACGAGCTTTGGTGAATCCGCGCGATCCGCTACGATCCGTCTTATGCGGGTTATTCGGCCGTCTGCGGGAGCAACTACCACGTCCGGATCTCGAGGCGGCTCGCGCTTTGGATCACGAAAAAAGAGAACCATGAAAGCTGATACAAGCGCGAAAGGCAGCGCCACGTACCAGTAACCCAGGGCGAACAATATAATCGTCAAGAGTGCGGGCACCAGAACGTATGGAATTCCTTCGTGAACGATTCTCAAGCCTTTATTTCAATCCTCTGATTTTGTGCGTGCCGTGAACTAGAGCGGCCTCCTGTAAGAATATGGGGACGCGTACTCTGATTTCCACGTCCCCAATTATCTGCGAGCGTTAGATTTTGTGCTTCTCCGGCTCAATCAATGGCCCAAGCTTTGATTCTTTTGGTATTGCAACATGATCGAATACATTTGATCTTTGAGAGCTAACTTCTTCTTCTTCAGGGTAATCTCTTCCAGCTGTTCTTCGTCATTCGGATAAGTCAGTGCTGATAGTTCGCGCAGCCGTTGTTCGTACCGGTTGTGTTCCCTCGCTAATTCCCGAAACTCAGGGTCACGATTCATCAGCTCTTCTTTAAGACTATCAGTCGTTGTAATGTCCATTTGATGCATGTCTCCTTTCAGACGATGGAACTGGTAAGATTGGTTTGGCGGAGGTAGCAGTTGGATTAACCTCCAGGGAATGTTCGGGCACGAAAAAATGTTAGCCCAATTAACACTTCGAATCAAGCATCCTGGTTAAGCGGAGCACTCATTAATAGCGCATCTTCAGTCGGCTCAGCATAATAGTTGCGACGCTGGGCAATTACACCGAAGCCACATCTTTCATAAAGCGCCTGGGCTACAGAGTTTCCAGCGCGTACCTCCAGCAAAGCGGCCGAGGCATGCGATCGCCTCCCTTCTTCCAGAATGCGATTTAGCAAAGCGGTGCCGATGCCGCGGCGGCGGTATTCGTCTCGCACTGCTACATTGTTGATGTGGAGTTCACCCGCCGAAAGCCGGGCAACGATATAGCCAGCAAGATTATCAGTCTTATGTTGTTCCAAAGGACGCATCACTCGCGCCACGAGCAGCAGATTACGATTACTGCTTTGCAGTTCGGCATAATAGGCAGCCCAGCCCCACCGGCTCAAGCCAGAATGCTCCTCAATTTCCACGACCTCCAGCAGATCGTGCTCGCTCATATTTGAGATCGAGATGCTCGCCGAAATCTCGCTGAACGCTCGTTGGGTTATTGACATCGCTCTTTGACTTCTGCGTCTGACGGACGCACGTAAATCGCGCTTAGAGAATGAGGGCTGAGAGTCTCTTCGCGCTGAAACTTGTGCAACGCCAAAGCGGCTACATGCTTCGCAAGATTCGGCTCCTTTGGCGCCAGGCTCCAGCCGTGCTCCCGTACCATAGCTACTGGATCGAAGAGATCTGCGCTGAAAGAAAACTGTCTTTCTTCATCGTAACTGCCTATGAGATCGCGATACAGGTATGCCGCTGGTCCAGCCCATCTGAGGCTCTTTATTGCACCATACTTGTCCACCATTCTTTGCGGAGAGAGATGAGCCGGGGCGTCGAGTTCAGTTACCGCTCCGTCCAGTGAAACTGAAAGAAATTGTACAAACACTTCTCCGCGGCCCGCGGGCAACAGCGCTACGGTGCCACTCGATGTTCCCGCCGCATGAGCTATGGCTTGGAGTGTGGGGATTCCCACGCAGGGGCGCCCGAGCGTGGCCGCAAGGGCTTTCACGGTGGCAAGGCCAATCCTCAGCCCCGTAAAACTACCTGGACCGGACGTACAGGCGAAGAGATCTACATTTCTAAGCACAACGCGGGCATGTACCAGGCTTTCGTTGATGTCTTTTAACAAGCTGTTGGAATGCGAAATCTGGGGGTCTCCGATCTTAACGGCAAGCACTGTATTCCCGCGCACAAGGCAGACACTGCCTCCAAGAGTGGCTGTTTCTAATGCCAGAATCAGTGGGACTTCCTTCATTTTCAGGGTTCGTTTGGCAGTTGCTTTCGTGCGGGATTATAGGTGTGCCTTCCTCTGAGCGCAACTCGAAGGCCTTTGCCAGATCGCGACGTTGTTGAGTTTTCACGCAATCTCTACCGCTCGCGGTACTGACTATTGCCCACACTCCTGATTGCTGTGACTGACGGTTGAACTGAACCGCTGCTGATACTCCCGCGAAGTGATAAACGAACAGACCATGCCGCGGAAGTTTCCTGGGTCGCGATTGTTCAAAACATCCAGCCAGAAGTTGTAGCCCTCCGGTTCTGGATCGCGTCTCAGGTAACCAAAGTATTCCGTTAACACAAAGGCTGCGTTGTATTCTGCCTGCCGGAAGGCAACGCTCTCCGTCAACTCCCGGACCACCAGGCTCCGACTCTCGTTGAGGCTTGCACCTGTGTTGTACGAGGCTGAGAGCGCATCGCGCTGGCTGCCTAGATCAATCCCTGACGCTTGCTCCACGTTTTGCAGTAACGCGTTAACAAACGATTCAGCCGAAGTATTTAACTGATACTTCTGCATGAACTCTGCTCGCCCGACGAAGGCTTGAGCGAAGGCAGTCTTCTCTACTTCCAGATCTGTTCCCCCAACAACCTGTAGCCGATCTGACAGGTACTCACTGAAGCCTGGCCGGCGGCCAAGCGCGCCCTTGTACTGGTCGTAGATGAACGAGCCCGTCTGCTGAAATTCCGCTTCGATGAAGAAGGCTGCAGCCACGTCTCGGCGCCGCGCATTCACGCAGAGCGCGTCGCGGCCACATTCCAGAATGCGATCACTCCAATAATTGAAGCCGCCTTCCTCCGGTTCGCGGCCGAGCAGGTCGACATACTGCTGCCGCACGAAATATTCCGCAGTGTCGAGCGGATTTGCCGACTCCGTTGCAGGCACGGCAATGAAAATCGCCTCGGTGTTATTGCTGAGCTGGCTGAATGTTCGGAGAGAGGGACTGAAGGTGTAGTTAACTCGAGATGGTGTAACGGTGTAGAAGCCGTTTGTCTCCACGTTATCGAAACGGTATTTGCCATGTGTGTCGCTGATTGTCTTGCGCGACTGACTGCCGCTCAAGTTCACCACAGCGCCGGCAACAGAGGCGCCGTTGCTCGCCGTTATGCCTCCGCTGACGCTTCCGTTGGCGGCTGTCGGCGTAATCGCCAAATTGAAGTATGCCACCTCCAGGTCATGGTCGGAGATACGCTCGGGCCGGTTCGGATCGTTGCGAAACGTTTCCGGAAAATCGGCATCATTACGGGCGTAAGCGAGCCGGCTATAACGAGCGAGCATATTGGGATTCACCAGCACATGGTCCAAGGCCTGCGCGTTGCCGTCGAACGAGAATGAATATCTCTGATCGGCTGGGATCAGATCCATCAAGTCTGTGAGGTCGGGATCGACCAGATCAGAGCTCGCCAGCAAAACCTGATCGACGGGCGTCGGCGTTCCCTTGATCGTGCCCATCGTATCAACGAAGCCATCGTTGAACTGGAAGGCATTGTAGTCGCCGATTGAGATAGTATTGTCGTTTGGGCCATTAAATTCTTCCTGAATCAGATCGGCAGCCAGAAATTCAGCCTGAGCACGTCGTTTTGTGCGAATGCGATTGCCATCCGCCGGATCGTCGATGCCGCTTAAGGAGCGCAGATGGTTAACTATTACCGTAAAGAACAACGGCTCTCCGCTGGGCTGAACAATTGTCGCCTGCAACACCAGGGGCGGGCGATCGTTCAGAAGTTCAGGCTGGCCGTTGTTCGGGTTGATGTATGTGGTGCTTTTGCCAAACTGCTGCACATTGTTCACAGATACGCTAGAAGTCTTCACCAGGAAGCCAACGTCAATTCCTCCGATGTCGTTCCCTTCCGGGAGATATGCCACATAGTTTGGGTTGGGATGGCCTGAGACTACTTCGTCGTTGTTTACTTTATTCGCCAGGGCCTGCAATGTTGTGAGGTTTTCCATCTCTTCGACACCAATGACATCTGGCATCCGCATAACATTGCGGATGGCAAGCGAGGCTTTATTCAGGCGGTTGTTGAAAGCGGTGGTCGTCAACACAACATCCGACGTTGCGGGATCATCTACCGTATCGTAGAACCGTTCGGTATTGAAGGTGCCGATTGTCAATTCCCGCGACGTGGGGGTGGGCACTGGTATGGCACTGATGTTTTCTGAGACCGTAGGCGGAGCCGCAGCATCAGGAAGAATCGTGTAGGTGCGAAATGCGTAGTCTAGTGGCCCAGTTAGATCTCTGACCATAGCTCCCGCTGTAACCTCAACGGACGCTGCTCCGGTTTGGCCATCACTATCGACGCGAATTCGCTCAGGGTTAGCATCAAACTGCGGAATACTATTTGGATTCGGCGTTGGCGTAGGAATCGGCTCGGGAATCTGAATACCCGGTTCTCTAAAAGGGCGTGCCACACCGGTAATAACGCCGTAGAAGACACCATTCGTCGTCGCGGTCGCGTTGGACTCATTGACGTTGCCCTGCGTGGGCGCGACAACCGTCAACGAATCGACATGCACACGCATCCCTTCATACTTCTCAAGGTTATTGAGGTCATTAACCGTCGTCTCGGCTGCAGTTAACGTCACCGGCGCCGGTAATGCATTACCGGTTGTGTCGACACTGACAGTCGCGAATCTAAGCTCCGTTAACGGTTGGCTGTTTGGATCCGCAGAGGGTATGAACTCCGAAATGGTACCCTTCACCGTTACGAGATTTCCAATCGTTGCGGCGGCCCGGGGAGCGCTCGATGTGAAGATGAAGAGGCCTTCCGAGGTGTTTGGATCACCGTCCGCGGTTTGCAAATCTCCGTCCGGACTGTCGCCTATGACTGAGTCAGCTTCCTGGATAAAGAAGCCATTGTTCTTTGTTCCGGTAACAATACCTGTCGTGGTCACGTTTCCCGAGAGCGGCGAGGTTTTGCCGGAGCCCTGAATATCATGAATTGCGGTCATTGGCCCAATGACTTGTTGCACAAATAGCGAGATATTAGTGTCCCCGCTGCGCTGTTCAGCATCGGTGATAGTCGCAGGAAGTGTTTTGCTGCCTGTTGTCGTGCTTCCTGGAACGATAACCTCAAGGGAAAAGACGTTATCGCCAGGCGCCACATCACCATTTGTTCCGTCATCGAAGAAAGTCTGGCCAGGCGAGCCGCCGATTGAAGAAAGGTCATCCGTTACCACAAGGGCAGTGCTCGGTGGGTTCGTGCCGGGCGCGACTGTAACTGTAAGAAGCGTCGTGAATCCAGCCGTGACAGAATTCGGGTTGGCAGCGCCAACGCCGGTCGGACTTGTGGATGTTCCACCATTTGGAGTCAGAGAGAAATCGTCAACGGCCAGGCCGTCATCGGCTCCCGAAGCGTCAAAATCCGTCCAGCGAATGAAGAACGTCGAACCATTCGGTATGTCTAGCCCGGATATCGTAAAGCTAATCGTTGTACGATTCCCCTCGGCATTGCCATCTTTAGCCCCGGTTGTTGCGGCGTTTGGAGTCGTGAAGTCGAGCGCGTCGATGTCCGTGTAAGTTCCGGTCGTGAGGTCTGTCGCATCTGTGCTTATCTGGAAATCAATTCGGTCAGCGCGTGAGGCTGTTCCCAGACGCCATTCTTCTCCCGTGTAGCTGATGTCAAGTGACTGGATTGTGGCGCCCGTGTTGTTGGAGAATTTTGCCCCAAAGAAAGGGATCAAAGTACCACTACGCAGCCCGCCAACAGCACGTTCAGCGCTGGACGTAGTTCCGTAACTGTAAGTGTCTCCGGTGGTGCTCGCGCCATTGTCTACTGCGTACTGTTCGTTGTCTCTGGCGCCGCCACCTTGCTCCGTGATGTACCAGCCGGTTGGAAGGGTCTCATTCGTTGTTCCGGTATTTGCAAGAGTGTCGAAGTTTTCGGTGATAGCAGAGCCCAAGCTAGTAAGGGACACAGTGCCCGCGCCTGTATCAGCGCTGACGATCAAGACGATAAAGGAGATGGATAAAACAAGAGAGAGAGGCAATAGTAGAGTCAGTAATGAAAAACGCCTCGTGGGGTGTGAGGAAAGCGCTTGAGACATCATTGAAATTAGACTAATAGCCAATCTGCAAAACTGCCAGATTGGCTTCCGCTAGAGACGGGAGTCGTAAGGATACGCAGGCGAGGCTATCACATCGGCTTTGGCGAGATCAATGTTCTTATAAAGTTAAAGAGAAAAAGAGAATGAACCTTGAAAAGCGAAAGGGCGACCCAAACTGAATGAGCCGCCCTTTCTCCTTGCCTTATAGCTTTCTCAGCGTCTACTGCCCGCATTCACCATTGCTGTGACTGACGATTGAACTGAAGCGTCGCTGATACTCCGTGGACGTGATGAACGAACAGACCATGGCGCGAAAGTTTCCTGGTTCACGGTTGTTCAAAACGTCCACCCAGAAATTGTTACCTTCGGGCTCGGGATCGCGCCTGAGATAGCCAAAATATTCCGTCCGCACGAACGCGGCGTTGTACTGCGTCTGCCTGAAAGCAGCGCTCTCCGTCAGCGCGCGCACCACCAGGCCCCGACTCTCATTGAGACTCGCCCCTGAGTTGTATTTGCTGATGAGACTCTCGCGCTGGTTGTTCAGATCGATGCCCGAGGATTGCTGCACATTCTGCAATAACGCATCAACGAATGACTCGCCCGAAGTGTCTGCCTGATACATCGCGACAAACTCCGCTCGCCTGACAAAGCTTTCCGCAAACGCCTGCTTCTTAGCATCCAGATTCGCCCCACCAATCACCTGCTGACGATCCGACGAGAACTCCGTGTAAACAGGACTGCGGCCAAGAGAACCCTTATAGATCCCGTAGATGAACGAACCCGTCTGCTGAAACTCCGCTTCGATGAAGAACGCCGCCGCCACATCTCTGCGACGCGCATTCACGCAAGCGACGTCACTGCCACACTCAAGAATGCGATCGCTCCAATAGTTGAACCCGCCTTCATCCGGCTCGCGGCCAAGGAGGTCGACGTATTGTTGTCTGACGAAATACTCGGGCGTATCGAGCGGATTTGCCGTCTCGCTCAGCGGCACAGCGGTAAAGGTCGCGTCTGTGTTATTCCCGAGCTGGCTGAAGGAACGCTGCCCGGGCATGAAGGCGAAGTTTGCTCGCAATGGAGTTACAGTGTAGAAGCCGCTGCTCTCAACATTATCAAAACGGTAGTTACCGTTTGCGTCCGTAATGGCCTTGCGCGATTGTGTGCCGTCCAACCTGACGACCGCGCCACTCACAGCCGTGCCGTCATTCGCTAGTATTCTCCCGCTGACCACTCCGTTGGCTGAGGTTGGCCCAAAATGGTCGTCTGTTATCTCTATATCGTCAATACCAACCCATTCATCATTTCCTTCTGCGTTCGAGGTGATGATCCGAAGCTGAACCAGCGGCTGATTATTTACTTCTGCCGGCAGTGTCACACTAACCGGGGTCACCATTGTGGCCTGAAAGGGACCGTTGGTCGCGTCGGCAACGAATGCCTCAGGCACATTCGTGTAGTCCCCTGACGAGCCTATGCGAAATTGAAGGGCTACCGATTCCACGGCGTCGTCATCTGACGCCTCCAGGTCGCGAAGGTTATAGGCAACATGGATGTTTGCAGCGGCAATTGTATTTATGCTGATGACTATGTGTGGCGCGGGTGCCGTGTTGGAGCCTTGCAGAGCGACCACGGGATTATCTATGCCATCGAACTCTGCCACGCCTTTAATGTCGTCTGCCATGTTTGGATCATATCTATTGGCCCACACATTAACCGGAGTGTCCGATCCGTCCGCAAGAATAGTTTGTGGATCCGGATGTGGAGGTAGATCGGCTGTAAGACCCTTTCCACTATATCCAATGATCCCCGGAACGTTGCTCCAGTCGTCATCCTGGGTAATCAGCTCAGTGTTACTCCAATCCTGCGAAAATGGTAGCGGCGAATGCGGCAAATCATCGGCCCGCACCGTTCTGACTAACTTCCCCCTCAGGAGGCTGCCTGTGGGAAGCATCACTGCCAGAGCTGCTATGAGCAGGCAGATAGTTACTACCTTAAATCGATGTGAGCTTTCATAGTAATGAAGTGACATATAGATTCTGCCCTCTAGAGACTTTTATACGGCCAATAAGTGGAATCTTCCGTCGTAGAGCTTCATACAGGCTAAAACAATTGAGAAAGGAATCCTGCTCTTATTGAACCAGGAGAAGGATTTTCTGTCCGCGAGCACGGCTGGAAGCACAAGGGCCGCTGGCGACGCCATTCAATCCATCATCGAAGACAAATTTGAGCAGATACTTGGTAGGCACGGTGGGGAGTACTCGGCCGGCTTCGCCCGACGCGCAATGGCTGATCTGGCATTCAAAGACAAACTGGGTAATTACTACGTCGTGGACGTGAAGACTCACCGCGAAGAAACCACGTTCAATATGCCAAACCTAATTTCGGTGGATCGGTTGGCACGCTTCTACGAAGATGACGCCAATTTCTTTATCATGTTGATGGTGAAGTACGGCGTCACCGGAACAAAAGTGAGTGTAAGCAAAGTTCATTTCGTTCCGATCGAGTATTTGAACTGGGACTGTCTGACTGTCGGCGCGCTCGGCGCAGGACAAATTCAAATCGCCAACTCGAAGCACATTGCGATTGATTCCAAGAAGACACGCCGAGCTTGGATGCTGGAACTGTGTGACAATGTTCTCCAATTCTACCCCCGTGAAATTGTCAAGCTTAACAAGCGCATCGTGAAGTTTGAGAAAGTAAGAGAATTCTGGCTCGCAAAGAAAGAATCTTAATGCCATCGCGCCAGCAGATTAGGACACTACCCGTTTCTCACCACTCTTGACGCCCATGTATAATTAGAGTTAGAGACCCAAGGTGCACCTGGGCAAACCTTCTCCATGCGAAACTCGTCGCTCCCGGCCAACTCGGCT
>JBGPNE010000003.1:0-22480 GCA_041487335.1 Pyrinomonadaceae bacterium | reverse complement strand
TCTAGTAATATCGTGTTGTCATAAGAAAGGACAAAATGAATTGCGAAACCTGCAACGCGCCATCAAAGAAATCTGGGAAAGATCGAAACGGTGTCCAGCGCTATCGCTGTCTTGAATGCAAGAAGACCTTTCTTGAGCCGCACGAAAGACCGCTAGGCGATATGCGCTTGCCGCTTGACAAGGCTCTGTCCGTGATTCAGCACTTGGTTGAGGGCTGTTCGATTCGCAGCACGGAGCGAATCACTGGCGTCAATCGAAACACGATTCTTGACTTGCTGGTGATTGTCGGCGAGCGATGCGAGTCCCTGCTAGAGCGCAAGGTCCGCAACGTGGCTTGCAAGGACGTTCAGTGTGATCAAATGTGGGGCTTCGTCGGGATGAAAGAAAAGACGAAGAAAGCGAACGGCAGGGATGACTACGCGGTCGGCGATGCGTATACATTCGTCGGAATCGAGCGCCACACAAAGCTAGTCCTCGCATGGCACCTTGAGTGTCGGTGCGCATGGAAAAACGTAGAAATCTGAGCATGAGCCGCAAGACGGAGGACAATATCATCGCCGCAGGCGCGACATCGTCGCCGCAGGCGGTTTCGACTTAGCAGCAGTTTTTGATACTGTGCGGCGCGATGCGGGAATAGAAACCCCGGTTGATATGAACAACCGGGGTTTTGCGTTGGTAGCCTCGTTGGGAGGCAACCACCTCATAGTAGCGAGGTGTATGTTGCCATCGACGAACGTTGGCTGTCCAATCCCCGCTCGTCGAGCCGATGGCAGCCAGCCCTCAAACGGTTTTTCTTCAGAGGTTTTGCAAAGCCTCAGAATGCCGCACCCTGTTCTTCATCTGTTCTCACTGTGATCGCGGACAGCGTTACTGCAGTTTGATCTGTCGGCGGATTTGTCGACTCCAGCAACGCCGCGCCGCTGGTCGCCGACACCAGCAGAGCCTGGAAGGTCGGCTCGACCATCGCGATCGTCAACGCGCATACCGGCTGCGCAGGTCAGCATCAAGCCGAGCCACTACTAAACAAAACGTGACGGATCATGGTTCTCAAAGCGGAACAACCTCTGGCACTATGCCGACGACGTGTGAGTGGCCGCCAGAGCCTGTTAGATCGCAATCGTGGCGACATCTATTGGAAGCCGCGTCCCGTTTGGGGCTGGTCATTTGTCGTTTCTGTGGGCGAGTTGGCCGCTTTCTGAATCCATTTCATGAGAGTTGGTGAACGATGATCTCTAAAGAACAGATTGCGATCATTCGACGGTTGTACTACGCGGAGCACTGGAAGATCGGGACTATTGCTTCAGAGTTGGGTCTGCATCCAGACACGGTGAAGCGTGCCGTTGGGACCGAGCGATTCAAATCACGATCGCCAAGACAACTGGTGACTGATCCCTTTCTTGATTTCATCCAACAGACTCTCAAGCAATATCCACGGTTGAGGGCGACGCGGCTGTTCCAGATGGTGCAGGCTCGCGGTTACAAAGGGGGCTCCTCGCAGTTGAGACGAGTAGTGAGACAACTACGCCCAGTTTCAAGGGAAGCCTTTCTGCGGTTGTCAGCATTCCCAGGCGAGCAAGCACAAGCCGATTGGGGTTCGTTCGGAGAAGTAACCATAGGAAGAGCACGACGGCGATTGTCCTGCTTTGTCCTGACGCTCTCTTACAGCCGGGCAATATGGTTGGAGTTCTTTCTCGATCAGACCCTCGAGAACTTCTTGCTCGGTCACGTCAACGCATTCCATGACTGGGGCGGCGTTTCTAGAACCATCTTGTACGATAACCTCAAGTCGGCTGTGTTGGAACGACTCGGCGACCAGGTGCGCCTTCACCCGCGGCTGCTGGACTTGTGCGGTCACTACCATTTGCCGCGCGGCCCTGTAATCCTGGGCGGGGAAACGAGAAGGGGCGAGTCGAAAGGACTATCAGCTACGTCCGTCATTCGTTCTTCGCCGCGCGCCCATTCACAACGCTTGAGGACTTCAACCGTCAGGCACTTGAGTGGCGAGACACGGTTGCGCACCATCGCCCCTGGCCTGGCGGCGATTCGCGCACGGTCAATGAGGCGTTCGAAGAAGAGAAGATCAGGCTGATTCCACTCCCATCACATCGATTCGAGACTGATCTGATCAAGACGGTCCGATCTGACAAGACAATCTATGTGCGTTTCGATCAGAACGACTATTCGATCCCGCACGAGATGGTAGGCCGGTCGCTTACTCTGTCGGCGTCTCAGTCGACGGTGCGCATCCTGGATGGCGCAAACGAGCTCGCTAGTCACCGAAGGTCATATGATCGGCATCAGCGCATCGAGGACCCGGTCCACATAGCGGCGCTTGTCGAGCAAAAAAGAAAAGCGCAGGAGCAACCGCCGTTGGCCGACTGTCGCACGCAGTCCCAAACATCGAACAGTTCCTTGAATCGGCATTCGAGCGTGGCGAGTCCATTTCCCGGCAGACTACCCAGTTGATCGTGTTGCTGGATGACTACGGAGCAAAGGAACTGGCGGCGGCTGTGGGGGAAGCGCTTGAACGCAACACTCCGCGCGCTGCTTCAGTTGCTTTCATCCTCGCGCGCCGTCATCGCTCAGCCAACCGCACTCTTCTGCCAGTCGATCTGTCTCGACACCCCGAGCTAGCCGATCTTTCCGTACCAACCCATCAACTGGAGGTCTACGATGAACTCTCGGACGACGGCTCTCAAGACTGATCTGCACAGCGTTACAGTTGGGCGCGATCTGCCAGCCCAGCTTTCCAGGATAGGTCTTCGCGCGACTGCAGGCCAACTTGACGACTTCATTGCTCGCGCGACCAGACAGCGACTCTCACCTCGCGCTTTGCTTGAACAGATCGTCCATGCTGAAACCACCGACCGTGCCCAGCGGAACCTACAGCGACTGCTGCGCCAAGCAAGGATAGGGCGGTTCAAGCCAATGGTCGATTTCGACTGGAACGGGCCCAAGAAGATTGATCGCGAGTTGATTGAGCGGGCTCTGACTTTGGACTTCATCAACGAAGGCCGCAATCTGATACTGCTTGGCGCAAACGGCCTGGGCAAAACGATGATCGCCAAGAACCTCGCTCATTCAGCAGTCATCGCGGGCCACAGTGTTCTGTTTCGCACCGCCTCGGATCTGCTTGCTGATCTTCAGTGCGACTCACCTCTCTTACGCCGGCGCAAGTTCAGCTACTACGCCCGGCCCCGGTTGTTCTGTATCGATGAAGTGGGCTATCTCTCCTACGACCCCAGCTCCGCCGACCTGCTCTACGAAGTGATCAACCGCCGCTACGAACGCTCATCCTTGTTGATCACCACCAATCGTGTCGTTGGAGATTGTCGAGGCGGCTTTTCTAATAGGCTCTGCGCGTCGGATCTTTCGTGATCCCAGCTACCCTCCTCTTGGGCCTATTCGTTCGCTGCATTACTTCCTGCCGCTCATCCAAGAGGTCATCGCCACTCATCTACCTGACGATTATCTTCGGTACCTTCGGCACAAACTGGCCAACCACGCTGCTCAAACGCCGACGTTAAGGTGACCCAAGCCTCGGCCGATGTTCATTTTTCCACGTTTTTAGCTGCGCGCCGACAATTCTTTTCATTTTCTTCGGTCACGAACACAGGGTCCCTGCATTTTTCTATAAGAAGCGCGCGATTCTCAGATATGTTCTTAAGCAAAATACGTCTTCAGAAATAGCGAGCCCATCGTCAACGCGTCGCCGGAGGCGATCCGAACTTTCTAAACTGCGAAATGGATGTGGTCGCTGTCGGCGATTATCTGATTTGGAAACAGAACCCGAGCAAATAGCAAAATTCAATTCAGTTGCCGTTTGAGTAACCAAATATCACCCTGTGCCCAGTGCAATTGGGCTTCAAGCTGGTAGTGACTTTGAACATAGTTCACTATTTCATACGCGTTATTTTGGACATCCCACCTGCCTGGGGCATAGATAATCCATTGAGGCCGATCGCCTTCGAGCGCTATTAACATTCTGGCCTTGATCCAGTCCAACATATACCAAGGATAACTGTAAACCCAAAACTTCGGTGGCGTACATCCTGTCAAGTAATATAAATTCGAAAGGGCTTCATCGTCAGGGAAGATATAGATAGAATTCGCCGGGCCAATATATTGCCTGATTTCGTTCGCCAAAGGAACCAAATCTGTGTATTCATGGACATATTGAGATTGCCGAGCCCGAAATACAGGGAGATAGGCTGGGCCAGCAGTGATAAGCGATAAGAACAACAGGCCAATGGTTATAACTCTTTTGAGGAACGAGGTGGAATAAGTGGCAGTGATAGAGTTGCTTGATTGTAATGCATAGGTGAGCGCAAAAGAGGATATCCAGGCCAGCGCAGGCAAGGCGGCTTGCAGGTGGAAGAACGCAAAGCGAGGATATACGGTAAGGCTGCTCGTTACAACTAATATCAGTCCCCAGCCCAAGACAAGCCATCTCCTATCACTCTTGCGGTACATGTCGATCACACCGAAGATCGCAGCAGGTAATAACAAGCAGGCGGTTGCAATTAGACCAATTGCGGCCCCAGTAGGAGGTAGCGCACCAAGGGAGGAATATCCGCTTATGAAAGAGAAGCCAACGGTCCAATACCAAAAGTCTTCGAGTGTGCCCGCTTCCGTCAGGTAGTAAATAGTAAATCCTACCACTGGCAGAACGGCTCCAAGGCCGATTAGACCAATCTCCCTGAAAATGCTTCTAAGTGAAGGATGAGAATTTCCGCTTGTGAAAGCACTCCACGAGATGAGAGCTACAAACACCACAACGGCGTGCTGTTTGACTAAAAAGGCACAACCACAGAGCAATCCCAAGAAGAGCAGGGATTTCGAAGAACGCTTCGAACCCGATGGATTATAAAAAAGTAAGAGGAGCAGATAGATCGGAGCGAGAAAAGTTTCCATCCAGAGTTTCCCAAAGCCGAAGACGGGCGACCAGATGACGAAAAACAATGCTGCACCGAGTCCGCCTAACAAGCCAAATGTACGTCTACCTGCAAGGAAAGTTAGCAAGGTGGAGAGAGAGATAAGCGCGACAAGAATGATCTTGGCAGATTCCAATGCATCGTGAAAGAGCGGCATCAATTCGGCGATCACGAAATACATCAAGGGGGCATGCGGATCGGTGAGGTTCTCGTACAGTAAATAACCCCGTCGCATAGCCCAGGGTTCAAAAATGACCCCTGGTCCTAGTGAAAGGGTCAGGCGAAAATAATAGGCATAACCCTGAAAGATCAGAAGACCCAAAAGGGCGATGAGGACAAGGGAGGGTAACCAACGAGTTTTGACAGACAAAGAGACACGTTGTTGCATCTTGGCGAGAATAACAGACACGAATCGTCCTCTTGTTCTCAGAATAGTCCCGCCGACCCGGCACGTTGTACCACACATTTCGGCTTTGAGCCCTTAATTTGGGCGCCTTTACCGCCTCATTCTAGAAAGGTCAGCGCACCTGAATTGCACTGAGTAGTATAACTCCAAAGATAAGGTGCCCCGTGCTGGAAAGTGATTCTCAAAATGTGGGCCTATTGCATCGTTATTGAGCGAGTCTCCCTAGCAACGCTAGCGTGCTGTCTGGTGAATTTGTCTCTATATAAAAATATAAGGTCTTACCAATAGAACAGCGAATCGGCTCAAAATAGAATATGTGGTACTCTTTATCGCGTATCGATGAGGATTCGGATTCAACAACAACTATGTCGGCATTCGATTCGGTGGATTCCCGCAGATGCATTCTTACAACGCCTCTGGGGTTGCGGGCCGCCCTCTGTGTCAACGTGACTGAGACATCGACCGCCCAATAGTTTATTGTATGAGGGCGGGAAAGAAAGGTCTCATGTCAATCCTCTCTGATTTAAGTTATGCTGAGGTCCGGTTGACTTCGTCCCCATCCTCACTGATGTGGTGGCCGGCGCTGTTCTGACTTGTCGCGGGGAAGAAGGCCAACCATGCGACACATGGGAAGCAGATATCGGTATTTCACTCTGCCGTACTTACTAAGCAACCGCCATCCTAACGAACCTTTTATCCGGCCAAGCTCGGATGACATCGCTTGAAGATGCGCTCGTTTTTCTGCGAGCTCGGCTGACAGCCCTTGAAGGAGTGCTCGTCTTTCCGCAAGCTCGGGAGTGAGTACGTCGATCTGTGAGGATAGCTGCCGAACGTCCTCATCCTTTGGGCGATTCTGGCTGAGAGCTGATATGACTCCTGGGATAGGTGTCGACCTGCGAGGCTAGCTGGCGCACCTCCTCTTCTTTTTGGGTCATTCTCTCTGAGAGCTGACATGACGCCCGGGATAGGGCACCGAGCCCGGCTTCGCTGTCATGCAACGCCGACAGCAGATCGCGCTCAAAAAGAAAGTGCGCCGCATTCACCCATCTCGCGATCGCAACCCTTGCTGGAGCCGACGAGCCTGTATCGACACCCCCCTCGGCGTCTAAGCATAGCGCCGCCAACTCACTCTCGATCGCCCTGTAGCGCTCCTGACTAAGTAGAAAGGCCAGCGGATGGCCGACCGAGGAAAAGATCTGGTCGTCGCTGACGACGCGCGTTGTCTGTATTTCTCGCCGCGTGGCAACGAGTTCATCAATGGATGAGTGAAACTCATCTAACGCTTTCGGAATAGAAGCTCGGGCATCTTCCAGCCATTGTCCCCGCTCTAACAAGACATAGAGGACCAGCGGAAATAGGTCATCGAGATTCTCTCCGTCCAGATTCTTGAAGAGGGTGAACAACGTGTGCTTCTGTGCAAGACCCTGCACGTAGCTAGGCGGTAACTTCCTGGAGGCGGCCCCACCTCGGTGATAGGTTACTGATGCCGGCGATAGTGCGCACTTATATCCGCGAAGCCAGAAGCGCCAGCACAGATCCACATCTTCGTGGTATATAAAGTAGTTCGGATCGAAGCCACCGACCTCGTGAAAGAGCTCCGCTCTAACTAACGCGGCACCCGCTGAAGCGAACAGGCTGTAGATAGTCTCGTTAGGCATCGCATAGGTCAGCACCTGTTCGATGTTTGGGCCTCCAGCCAGGCAAAACGCGTCTTGCGGTCTGCCAACGAAGTCCATTTCTGTACCGTCCCAGTTCATGATCGCGGAGCCGACGCACGCGAGTTTCTCGTGATCCGCAGCCCCAGATCAATTCGCAGTCTCCGCGGTTGACCCTCTGAAAGTTCCGTTGACCTTCTGTGCGTCGTGCTCACAAAAGATCGAAGTTAAGGCGTCCCGCCAGCGGCGCGCATTCTGTTTCAGCATCCGGTTGGACCGCACGTATTCCTCCGCGTTGCGCGCCAGCCTGAGCCGAAGTGAGTCGTCCGCCAGCAACTGTTCGATGGCTTCAACCCACGCATCCGCATCATTCTTCACCAGGTACCCGTTCTCGAGATGGCGTACAGTGTCCTGGTAGGCCGGAACGTGGCTATAGATGCCCGGCACTCCCAGCGCAGAGTAATCGAGGAACTTGATGTCTGATTTGCATAGAGTGAAAGAGGTCTCTTCGAGCGGCGCGATCGCGACGTCCCAATGGACGTTTTCGGTCATCCATCGCACAAACTGCGGGTACCGGGCGTTCTCTCCGACGTCTAACACTCGGACCGGCAGGCCATCGAGCGAATTGAGGAAAGCCGAATCCGAGCAGCCTCCAATCAACTGAAATTCAAGGTCGCCCGGATGCCTTTCGAGAACCTTGCGAAGCGCTTGCGAGATTATCGTCAAATCAGCGTCATGGGTGATGGTTCCCATGTAGCCGAGGACCTTTCGTTCAGTCGTTGGAGCGGCCCACTCTGAAGGCCGTCTCACAAAGAGTCTCTCATCCAGTGCGTTCGGTACGACGTGGACCCTCTCACTGATCGGCGCGAGCCGCTCTGCTAGCCGCTTGGTGGCTACAATGACGCCGTCTGCCTCTCTAGCAAAATATTGAACTGTCGCAAGGTCTTCCGGCGTGGGAACCCATCCGAGACGGTCTGGCGACAGGTCGAGAAGGTTGTCGTCTATTGCGTAAATCATGCAACCCCCGTCGGCTCGCAGCCTCTTGAGAAGTAACTCGGGCGACCAAGGATTAACTGGCTTCCAATAGCGCTCGACGATGACGACATCTGCTGGCTCGTAGTGAACCCCCCAACTGAGCTGAAAGGCTGGCGAGTTCACGGGATGTGAAAGAGGAAGCAACACCCTGATGTAGGAACAGGCATGTGGGCGAAAATCCCCGCCGTGTTCATACAGGATGTGTACTCTGAGCACAATATGTTCCGTTTCTTCGACGTGTGGCGGCAGCCTAGCCGTGTTCCCGTTGTGGCCCGGTTAAGATGGACCTAAGAATGATTGCCGGGTCCTGGGGTACTTTCTTAAGACGGACTGTAAGAGACATACACGTCATCAGCCAATGCAAGCTGCCAACCCGCCTTGCCGGCGCGCAGGCGGTAGTCCATCTCCCCCACGAACCAAACGCCGAAGCTCGCTTCATCGAAGTAGCCAACCTCGTTAATTACGTCGCGCTTGAGCATCAGGCAAAAGCCGTTGAGGAAGGGGAGCCGAGGGTAAAGTCGGCTGGAAGTCTCACTAAGCAACTCCTCCATGTCGGCGGGTCTCGCTCCTTCGGGCAGAGGGTTAACTGCCCCTTCATTACCTTGAACCCCCTGAGGGATCGATTGCCGTGGATCGTAGTTTGATAGCGGCCCGACTAAGCCTATTCGCCCGTCAGACTCAGCGCAGGCCACCATCCGTTCGAGCCAGCCGGGAGTTACCTCTACATCGCTGTTGAGGATTACCACGTAATCTGCGTTCGAGTGACGCAGTCCCTTATCGGCAGCTAAGGCAAATCCTGCCGCTAGCTCATTCCGTAGTAGCATGGCGCCCTCTGCAACGGCAAAATCGACGAGGTACCCCCTGGTCTCCTCGTCACTGCCGTCGTCCACCAATATAAAAGAGTACGGCATCCTGGTGTATTGAATGAGAGCCTGCAGACACCTCTTTACGACGCCAAGCGCGCTGTGTACGCAGATAATGATATCGACGCGCGCTTGATGGCGCTCTACCGGTGGTCGGCCTGTTACTTGAAGCACCGGAAACTCGCTTGTGTCGGGGACGGGAATTACCTCGGCACCGGGTTGTTGTAAGCCATTTGACGTAGGCGCAGTCTCCAGGTACGCCTCGTCAGCAGCCGGATGAGGTGTACCGAGCGGCTTGAAAAAGTGCAACAGCGGCTTTACGAACCTGTATTTGATGGGGCCGTAGAGGCTCAGAATCCGCCAGCCCAACGTGCTGGTTATTTTCGTAAGCTGAGCCTCTTTGTAACTAACTTGTGCTGAGAGTGTCCGTATTGCTTGATCTCTCTCTGACAACTGCGCTGAAAGGGAATCAACCTCTCGCTGGCGCTCTGCGTCCCGAGAGGTTAACGTTTGTACCGTTAGATCTTTCGCGGCCAGTTGTGCTGAAAGTGCTTGTACCGATTGCTCTCCGTCCGACAGCTGAGATGTCAATGCTTCCAACGACTTCTCTTTCTCTCTTGTTTTTTCTGATAGTATCTGAACCTCTCGGTCCCTCCCTGCGAGGGCATCTCGCTGCTCAATAGTCAGTTGCCGCCGCGCCTGGTTTTCCTTCTCCAACTGCCAGAGGCGACGTTCATAGCCAGCAACAACACGAGCAAAATTCTCACGACTCTTGCGAAAGCGTGCTGCCCAGGGCGTGACAAAAGAGCCATCAAAATCTACATCGCGAAAAAAGCCGCGTCGTGCAAACCTCTCCGCCCAATAGTCAGGGGGCTGAACGTTTAAGTGTGTGGCTTCCTTGTAGTCGAAAGGCGTTGAGGAAAACAAGACGTCATCTGTATGCTGGCAGATGTTCTCGATAGCCTCCTCGGCCTCTTTCTGAGATAGGTGCTCTAACAGTTCTAAGCAGACGATGAGGTCGTATCTTTTTGGGAACGAATCCGTGACTGAGCCCGTCCAACAATAAGGCCGGACGTCTGCGCGCACGTTTTCAATCGCATACTCCGATATATCCACTCCGACTGCTTCAACGTCGCGGTCGCGCAAGGCCTCCACCAAAAACCCCATGGCACAACCAGCGTCCAGTACTGTAGTGGGGTTAATATCGCTCGCGATCCTCTCGGCGATGGAAGCGAAGAACGTAAGCCAAACCTCATCGCGTTGATATGGCCGCCCACAGCTGTGCGCAAAATAGAATGCGTCGTACGATCTTGAAATACTGCGTGAGTCCATAGCTCAAATCAGTGGCAAAGATCGTACATCTTTGCATCCTCCAGAACCTCGTCTCTTTTCCAAATTGCAATCACTTCCAAGCTCGAGCAGGCCGTCCGCCGTTAGGCGCGAATGCCAAGACTAGATCGCCAGGGGCGGAGGACTTGGAGTTTCTCGCGAACCATCTCCGACCCATGGCTCTGAACTGCCTTAGGCCGCTTGCTTCGAATCATGCCTGAAAGCGCCTTGTGGAACAGCGTCAACTTCAGAAGGCCCTCATAATACGCGGCGTGGAACTCACAGTCAAGAAGGCCCGGACGGTGGGACGGTGGCGGCTGGGGCAGGGTTGAGTTGCTGGTCGCGAACAATCAGGTGAGTAGCGTTGCGGTTATCTCCCTAAATACCGCATCGAGCTCTTTGCCGTTGAAAAGCAAGTGCTTCGGTTAGCCGATGGGCCTAAGATTCAAATACTTGCTTGCGATTAAGTCGATATAGAGGCAGTCAGGAGGCGGCCGCCCTCGAGATTGGAGTGCACGAGTATCGCTTTGTCCCCCGCTATCTCGAGCATTTGTGGTCGTGGGGCACGCGAGGCAAGCGATGCGCTGCTTCAAAGGTGAACTCTTTCACAAGCTCGACGACCATTGCCCTCAATCTTAGCCTTACGCCGGAACCGTGCGCAACGAAGCAATGGCGATGCGTGTTTTGTTTGTGTCTTGCGTTTGTGCAATTGAGGCCGGGAAGATATAATCTGCTCGCGATTCCTTCGCCATCTCTTTTCAATGAAACTCATCATTCAAATTCCCTGCTACAACGAAGCGGAAACCTTACCTGTCACACTCAGCCAATTGCCCAGAGCGTTACCGGGAATTGATGCGATCGAGTGGCTTGTCGTTGACGACGGTAGTCAGGATCATACGGCGGAGGTCGCATCCCAATTCGGCGTGCAGCATATCCATCGCTTTTCCCATCGCGTCGGCTTAGCTCGCGCATTTGTGACCGGTCTTGATCTGGCGCTCCGCGCGGAGGCGGATGTCATCGTCAACACCGACGCGGACAATCAATACGATGCTCGCGACATTCCCCATTTGATTCGCCCGATTCTGGAACACCGCGCGGATCTTGTCGTCGGCGATCGGGGCGTCGCCAACCTCGCAAATTTCTCGTCCGCCAAACGCCTTATTCACCGTTTGGGAAGCTGGATTGTACAACTCGCCTCGGGCGCTCGGGTGCCCGATGCCACAAGCGGATTCCGAGCGTTCAGCCGCGAGGCGGCGCTGCGCATGACTGTCCTTAGCGAGTTTTCTTATACTGTGGAGACGCTCATCCAGGCAGGCCAACGTAATCTAAAGGTGGCTTATGTTCCAGTCCGTACTGGTCCCAAACTGCGCGACTCGCGTCTGGTTCGGAGTATTCCACACTATCTCGCGCAGTCAATCGTGATCATCATTCGCGCTTATACAATGTATCACCCTATCCGCATCTTCCTCGTCTTTGGTCTCGTCTTCATCTTGATCGGCTTAGCGCCGACTGTCCGGTTCTTGTATTTCTACTTGATTGGCGATGGAACAGGACACATCCAGTCTCTAATCTTTGCCGCTGTCTCCATGATCGTCGGTTTCCAGGTTCTGTTGATCGGTCTGTTAGCGGATCTCATCGGATTTAATCGCAAGATTCTGGAGGAGGTGCTCTACCGCCTTCGGAGATCAGAAGCGACTGAGCAACCCAAGCCATTGAATTCCGATAGCTTATCCACCAATCCTGGTCGGCAATGAATTTTCTTTATTGTCTAATTCTGCTCACCCGATTGCCACTACTCTTTTCGACAGGCTGCTCGTCGTTCCTTGCGCAAGAGCAGCCTTCTTTTACTGAGACCGCAATATTTCTTCAGGCAGGGCAGAACCTTGGGCAGACCTTTGTCGCTCGGGATCGAGGTTTGGAGGGCGTTGAAATTTATTTAGCGCCTGAAGGTCAAAGCAGTGCGGAAATTCGATTGCATTTGCGCGCGAGTCCCCAATCCGCGACAGACCTCGCCGTGGCAACAATCTCGGCGCAGAATGTCATCGCGCCAGGGTTTTATCGCTTTGCCTTTTCTCCACAGAGCGACTCGCTGAGTCGAGTGTACTATCTGCTTCTGGAGATTCAGGGAGCTGGCAAAGTTCGACTCGGAACGGCAAATGGCGATGCGTATTTGAATGGCGCTTTCTACCAAAGTGATAGCCCAGTTGATCGGCAGTTGGCGTTTCGCCTGGTTTACCACTCGTCCGCTTTGCTCCTGGGCTTGCTGACACAGGTTGGAATTTGGCTTGGTATCCTTCTGATTGCTATTTTCCTTTTCATTCTTCCTGGGCTTGCCTTAGTGCGGCTGCTGTGGCGCGGCTCCGATGCTTTTTCATGGGCTGAGAAGATCGGCATCGCCAGTGGGCTCAGTCTCGCTCTATATCCCTTGCTATTGCTATGGACAAATCTGTTCGGGCTGAAATTGGGACCGCTCTATGCGTGGCTGCCAGGATTGGCGGCGCTCGGCGTAATGGTTTGGTGCAATCGCAACTGGCGCCCATCGTCGTTCTACAGGGACTGGGAGAAATGGCGGCGCTCTGATTTCTTCTTGCCTGATTTAACGCTCGTCATACTCATTACTCTTGTTTTTGGCGTTCGGTTTTGGGTTATTCGCTCCCTAGACATTCCGATGTGGGGCGACTCGTACCAGCACACGATGATCGCGCAGTTGATGGTGGACAATGGCGGGCTATTTGATTCGTGGAAGCCCTACGCCGATATCCAAACGTTCACCTATCATTTTGGCTTTCACAGCGCATCGGCTTTAGTGCATTGGGCGAGCGGGATGGACATGCCACAAGCCGTCCTTTGGACCGGGCAGATTCTCAATGTGCTGGCAGTGCTCGCTCTCTTTCCGCTCGCGGTACGCGTCGCACACAATCGTTGGGCAGGCGTTTGTGCTGTACTAATCGCTGGGTTACTCTCGCCGATGCCGATGTTTTATTTGAACTGGGGACGTTACACTCAGCTTGCCGGGCAAGTAATTTTACCCGGAGCTGTATGTCTAGCCTGGGTTGCATTGGAAGACCGACATCGGAACTGGAGATTGATTGCTCTCACTTGGATTGTTTGGGGCGGGCTTGCCCTTACGCACTATCGCGTTCTGATCTTTGGTTCGCTCTTTATTGTTGCTTTCTCCCTACTGGCTTTGCGCGGGAAGCAAGCGCGAGTATTGGTTCCGAGGATTTTGTTGTTTAGCCTTGGAGCGGGGCTGCTTTTCCTGCCTTGGTTCATTCACACTCTTGCCGGCAGGATCACACCGACTTTTGGAAGGCAACTGACGACACCTGCCAACGCGACGCCGCTTTTTATACAGCAGTATAATGAAATCGGTGACATCCTCACCTATTTGCCGGCGTGGGTTTGGCTCTTGCTGCCATTGTGTGTCGCGTGGGGGCTATGGAGACGCGAAAATAGAGCAGCATTAATCACTCTGTGGTGGTCACTGATCTTGTTAGCGGCGAATCCTCAATGGCTCCATCTGCCTGGAGAAGGAGCATTGAGCAACTTTGCGGTTTTTATCGCGGCATACATCCCTGCAGGCGTTCTGTTGGGGAGCGCGCTGGCATGGTTTTTGAATGAACGCCAAATCGGAAAAAATAAACTTCAGGCCGCGGTAGCAATACTGTTGATTGCCGGCGCCGGCCTGTGGGGGTTTCGCCAGCGGCTAGGTGATTTGAGTATCCTGCAACATGCACTGGTCACGGATCCCGACATCCGCGCGGCGACCTGGATTCGAGAGAACACTCCTTCCGACTCGCGTTTCTTGGTCAACTCCTTTTTTGCTTATGGGGGTTCCGTGATTGTCGGTTCGGACGGCGGCTGGTGGCTGCCGCTACTCGCGCGGCGCTCGACGATGCTCCCGCCCATCAATTACGCCTCTGAAGAAGGTTCCCGGCCGGATTTTCAAGGATGGGTCAACGCTCTGCCGGCGGAAATCCAGAAAAGAGGCATCGGATGTTGTGATATTGTTCCCTTGCTGCGCGAGCGAGGCATCACGCACGTTTACATTGGCCAACGGCAAGGGCGCGTGAATTACGAAGGTCCAAATGTCTTGAAGCCAGAGGACTTGCTTTCAAGCGGGTGCTTTCGTCCGATTTATCGAGAGGATCGAGTGTGGGTATTTGAGGTAATGTAATCGAGAATGATGTTGCGAAGTTGCCTTTCGGAGCAATCGTGTGTTCATCATGACCTATGAGAGGAAACAAATACGAGATTTGAGCAATGCGTATATGTGTTATCACCTCCAGTTATCCGCGCTTGAACAAGATGGCAGCGCGCGCTTTGTGCTGGTCGCCCCCGCGCTCTTTGCCAATGGGGGAGAGTGGGAGGATTTCAAGTCAAGGTTGGATGTTCTGCCTGGATTGCAGTTGGTGAACATGGGCGGCGTCTTACTGTAAGAGATGAAATAATCCGAACAAGGGATAGTGCATGGCTGGACTTGCAATACGATATCTTGATTACGTACTTCAGGGTGAAGTGCAGCGCCGGTTAGCCGCTCGGTTTGCAATGCTGGAAAGTGAGGAGGGCGGCTTGCTTTTGGACTGCGGCTGCCACGCGGGTGAACACTCCTTGCAGTTGGCAAAGCGCATCAGCCCGACGCGCGTTTTCGGTTTGGACTATAACGAACGGATGCTGTCAGGCGCACGTAAGCGTGGCTTGTTCGTCGTTCGCTGTGATGTCAACAAGTTGCTCCCCTTCTCCGATAACAGCTTCAACGTCGTCACGGCGTTTGACCTCATCGAACACATCGTTGAAACAGAAACGTTTGTGAAGGAACTCTACCGCGTTATCGCTCCTGGGGGTTACCTTATATTAGATACGCCCAATTTGGCTTCGTGGCATAATATCGTTGCCCTTGTGTTGGGTATTCAACCATTTTCCGGACCCAATATCACTACTATGCTAGACTCTGATTTGGAGGTGGTTCGGGGGATGCACAGGCGCGCGCATCAACTGAACGAGGCAGGTGAAATCGCGGGCACGAGTGAGCCGGAGCTTTATCGGCACATTGTCGTTTTGGCATTTCGGTCGGCGCTAAGCCTGTTGCGCCGCGAGGGTTTTGTGATTGAAGAGGCGCGCGGCTTTGGTTATATGCCGTTCCCTCCATTCATGGCGCGCTGGCTCTCTCGGCTTGACCCGGCTCATGCGCATCATATGCTCATCAAATCACGCAAGTCGAGCGGTGCGATCAACTCTTGAACTTTTTATACGCATCTAAAACTGCGTCAACCATTCCTCGCAAATGGAACTCGCGGCTGACATGCTCTCTCCCCTGCGTGCCGAGAGTTTGGCGGAGTCGCGGATCATTCAACAACCGCGAGACTGCGTCTGCCAGTGCAACCGGATCTCGCGGAGGCACCAGGATACCACCCGAACGGACGACTTCGGCTGTAGCGCCGCTATCAGCCGCCACGACTGGCGTTTCGCAGGCAAGCGATTCTGCAAGCGGCAAGCCGAATCCTTCGAGCAATGAAGGCGAGACGTAGACATCCGCCATTGAGTAGAAGGCCGGCATCTGCTCATCCGGCACAAATCCCGCCTCGACCACTTGGCTTGCCGCGGGACCTAGCATTTTCAGGAAGCTGGAACGAAACTTTTCGTTCCAACGCCCAACAATGACCAAACCCGGCAAAGGGCGCACAAGTGGCAATGCACGGGCTAGATACTCCAGTCCTTTGCGAGGAGTAACAAAGCCAACAAAAAGAATGATCGGCTCTTCTGCATTAAGACCGAGCCGTGTTCTCAGAGCGAGCGACGCTTGCAAGTCAGGACAAAAAAAATCTGTATCAATCCCGTGCCTTGTTAAGACGATGCGCTCCGGTGTGACTCCATAGTGATTGATGAATTCATCGCGCGTGGTGGAACTTCCGGCGAGCAAACCCCTGGCATTGCGAGCGGCTGGAATCTCTGCCAGAATACGGGCAAGAGAATAGTACGCAAAGTAGAATGCTCGCGGGAGCAGTTTGCTTCTTCCATCCTGCCAGATACCCCAACGCTGACGGAAGGATTGCTGAGCCGAGGCGACATAGCGTCCCCGATACGCGTAGGCGAAATGCACATCCCAGAAATGCACGATGTCGTAGGGACGAGCCTGAGCAAGTTTTTCTAATCGCCGGGCAGCGCGGTAGGCGAAGCCAATCCAATTCGATTGCCCGATTTGAACACGATGGATTTCAAGCGCGGGGTGAATCTCGGTCTCGGTCAGCCTACCACGCGCACCGGCAATTACCGTGACGTGATGCCCCGCCTCTAACAAGCCGTGCACCAGCCGTTCGCCGCTGACGTCCAAGCCGGAGGTTCGCAAAGGAGCGAAACCCAGAGTGACGAATGCGATCCACATTGGCTTAACCAACCATCTCGTGAATCACGCGATCTAGTTTCTCTGTGATGACGGCTTCGCTGCAGCGATCGAGGTAAGTCGCGCGTCCGGCGTAGCCCAGATGCTGACGCAGCGCAGCATCTCGATGCAAATCCAATATCGCGGTCGCCAAGTCCTCAGGCGAGTTTTGTGAACAGAGGTAGGCATTTTCTTGCTGAGAAAGCAGTGACCGATTTGCCGGAGTGTCTGCGGCAATTAAGGGGCGAGCCATAGCTAGGATTTGGTAAATCTTACTCGGGATGACTCGTCCAGCTTTGTTGCTAGCGCCAAAAGGTCCGCCCAGGCAAATATTCGCAGAAGCAATTTCATCGGCAAGCGCCTGTAGTGGCACGAACGGAACAAAGCAAATGTTTTCGAGGCGCAGTTCTTCAGCGAGGTGGCGTACGTTATCCAAAGTCTGTCCCATCCCAACCAACCTGAAATGGATCTGCGGCTGCGTGCGAAGCAGTACCGCCGCGCGCACAACAGTCTCCACGCCGTGCAGTGGTTGATATGTGCAATAATAAAGCACGATCGTGCGCTCCTTCCGATGCGCAGAGTGACGATGGTGAAAAATATCTTCGTTGCATCCAACCGGGATGGAGCGCACTGTTTCTGGCTTCAGGTCAAACATGCGTGTAAAGTAATCGGCTTGCAGTGGTGTATCGACCAAAATCGCAGAGGCAAGATGGCAGGCAATCTTATCTAGCCAGAACGCCGCTCTGCCGGGCAAGGAGTCGGGCGGAAAGAGCTGACGGTCAAAACATAACGTGTCGTACGTAGACACAAAGGCGTCAAATAGAATCGGCGCTCGTGACAGCAAACCGATTGGCAGCATGAGCAAGTGCCCATAAAAGCCGACGAAGACGAGGTCATAGCGTTGCCGGATCAGGCGGGGCAGAGCGCGAGCAAAGACAACCGCGCTGCGCCAAAGCAACGGTCCAGATGGAACATCTGCGATGACCTCCACTGAACCCAGATGCTGAAAAGCGCGGAGGAGAACATCGTTCCGCGTGTAGCCAATTTCCCGTCCGGCGAGGTAGAGGATATGCATAGGTTCTATTGTGGATTATAACACGACGATAAGAGAGCGTAGTTTTCAAATACTGAATCTAAAACGCGAGTATGTCCGCTGCGCATTGTGCGGCGAAGACGACACAACTGTCAAATATAAACTCAATACACAGGGAATAAGATTTTCCAGAGTTTGGATTAATGGCATCAAGCACCAAGTTCAGGGACCAGAATTTCTGGTATCCTGCAAGACCTGTGGACTGGTCTATGTGAACCCGCGGCTTCCGAGGCCCGGCATCAGAACCTATAGCCTCGAAGAAGAAATGGCGTATTTTGATGGCACGCGCGGGGCCCGGCGCGCGGCATTCCGGGATATGCTCCAGCAAATTCCTTTTTGGATGGGACGCGAAGCCCGATCGCTGCTCGATATCGGTTGCGGGGATGGGGTGCTGTTAGAAGCAGCACGTTCCAAAGGTATTGAATGCATTGGCACCGAAATAAGCGAGACATTGGTACGCCTAGTACGCGCGCGACTGGGCGAACACGCGATATTATCTGGCAGTCTGGATGATTTACGCGAGAGCGGTTTTGACGTTGTGACCCTAATTAATGTGATCGAGCATGTCGAAGATCCGAGCGCGGTCTTCAAAATTGCCGCTCGTCTATTGAAACCCGATGGCGTCCTTCTAGCGCACACTCCCAATTTGGACGGACTCCCTGCCCGGCTCTACGGCGCCCGCTGGTACCATATCGAACCGTTCAATCACCTGTATTATTTCACACACCGGACATTGGCGCAAATGATGCAACGCAATGGGCTTGAGCCAATAGGTTTGTTCAGTCTGGTGATTTCCAAAGGAATGAAACAAGCGGTGCAACGCTTACTGACGAAGGGTGGCATTTGCCTCGATAATGGTTTAGGTGTCGTCGGGAGGCGGGTGGGTTAGAATGCTTCAATCGCTCTACACCGTAATAGTTAATTGGAATTTGAAACAACATACGCTAGCCTGTGTTGAATCACTTGTAACTGCCGGTGCACCTTTGGATCGGATTATCATTGTAGACAATGGATCGACGGATGGGTCGGTGCCGGCTTTACGAGAACGATTCGGTTCATCGCTGCTTCTCGTCGAAAGCCAGCAGAATTTGGGCTTTGCGCGCGGGAATAACCTTGGCATCCAATATGCGTTGGATCATGCCGCACGCTGGGTGCTGCTGCTTAATAATGACACGCACATAGCCCCTAACTTTTTGGCTGAATTGGCGCAGGCAGTCGAGTCAGGGCAGCAATTCGCCATTTTCGCTCCATTGATCCTCTACCACGATGCTCCCGATCACATCTGGAATTTGGGAGACCGGCTTATCCCTGGCTTGCTGTTCACGTACAGTCTGTATCGAGGGCGGAAGGACCATGGACGATGGCCGACGCTGTTGGCGGTAGATTTTGTCACCGGCTGCGGCATATTGGTGAAACGCGAGGTGTTCGAAAAGATCGGTCTTTTCGATCTATCCCTTTTCATGTATGGCGAGGACGTGGATTTTTGTTGGCGCGCGTGCCAAGCCGGGTTCCGTCTCGCCGCGGCGCCTCGGGCGAAAATGTGGCACAAGGTTTCGGCCAGTTCGCAGCGCGACCCGCTCATCGCGCGCTATCTTCGCGTTGGAAATCAAATTCGCTTTTATAGAAAATACTCACGCGGACTGCAACTTCCATTGATGTTCGTGTTATCGTCGCTGCGTCTGTTGCTCATCGCATTGAGTGATCTGATACGAGGACAACCTGCGCTGATCGCGCCACTGCTCTGCGGATGGATACACGGCTGGCAAAACAAAAAAGGCAAGATGGAGTACGGTGATTGATGGAGCGCGTGCCTTGCAATTTGTGCGGTAGTACGGATCACACAGTCCTGTACACCTTGCCCGATTTGCTGCTTGGTCGGTTGGATGTTTCAGCCACCTTTGTGAGATGTCGCGCCTGTGGTCTGATCTACCAGAATCCGCGTCCCACTCTGGAGGAAATGACAATTCATTACCCTGCCAGCTACGATTGTCATGTCGAACTCTGTCCGGGAGAGATATCGTGGCTTCACCGGCAGGCGATCCGCTATGGGATCGCCAAACGCGCTCGGGTTGTCACGCGTTACAAACGCCCTGGACGCTTACTGGATGTGGGCTGCGCCACAGGTACTTTTCTCAAGGGCATGCAGAGCACAGGCAACTGGGATCTTTACGGCGTGGAGCCAAGCGAAAATCCTGCGAGGATCGCGCGCGAACGATACGGTTTGCGCGTGCAAATTGGCACTTTGGAGCAGGCCGCATTTTCGGATGGATTTTTCGACGTCGTTACAATGTGGGATGTGCTAGAACATCTTCATGATCCGGCTCATAGTCTGCGTGAAGTCTATCGCATTCTGAAACCGAATGGCATCGCGGTCATTCGAGTGCCCAATGGGGACAGTTGGAACGCCACGCTGTTTGGGCGCTATTGGGCTGGCTTGGATGCGCCGCGTCATCTCCATGTATTTACCCCGTCAACGCTGAATGCTTTGCTTGCGTCCGATCATTTCCAACCCAAAGCATGGAGCTGCCAATCAGCGGCAGATCTTATGTTTTTTCTAAGTCTACGCTTCTGGATGACAGCCGTGAGGAAGCAGGGGACTGTCATCGAGTTCATTATCAAACTTTTCTCTCATCCATTGACCCGATTGTTAACCGCGCCGATTTTTTATATGAGTGGGCTCGGACTCCATGGTCCATTGATGGTCGTTGTTGCCACAAAACGCGCGAGGACATGAGATGATCGAAATACGTCACCCAGACATGAGCTCCACTGCGGCAACACAAGGGGCATATAATGAGATTTACCGTAATGAGGGAATTCTGTTGCGCGACTCGTTTTATCTCTGGATATTAAGTCTGCTGCGGCCGCAGCCAAGAAAATCGCTGCTTGATATTTCTTGTGGACAGGGACGCTTGGTAAAGTTTGCTGACGAGCAAGGACTTGAGGCAATCGGCATGGACTTTGCCTTGCAAGCCATTCTCAAAGCATGGACTGATTCTCCGACGTCTGAATGGGCTGTCGCCGATGGAGAACAACTTCCACTGCCTGACGCCTGCGTGGATTATGTCACACACATTGGGAGTTTGGAACATTACCAACACCCGGCAGCAGGGATCCGAGAGATCGCTCGCGTGCTCAAGCCAACAGGAACGGCATGCGTACTTTTGCCTAACTCGTTCGGCTTGCTGGGGAATGTCAAATATGTCTGGCGGATCGGCAATGTGTTTGATGATGGGCAGCCCTTGCAACGCTACAATACGCGCGGTGGGTGGCACGAGATGCTTGTTGCCAATGGATTGATTCCGTTTCGTACACTCAAATATGAGCGGGAATGGCCGCGCACGAGGGCCGATCTCGCCTGGTATCTTTTGAGGCCATCCAAACTTATGCAGCTCTTTGTTGCCATCTTCATTCCGCTTAATCTAGCGAATTTCTTGGTGTATCTTTGCCATCAGGGCAAGGATGCATGACCAGAGTTGGAGAAGAGCGGTTGTTGAAAATCAGATTTTTCTTTTGGAGAATTGTTCGCGACGTTGAACGGTTCGTCTTGCTGATGTGGATCGCTGTTCTGACGTTTGTAATTTACACAGGGTGGCATACTCGCGATCTGCTCATTCCATATATAGCGGCGGCGAATTTACTGGCGGCTGTCAACGGCCTTCCTGTTCTACATTGGTGCTCTCTCGTCCGTGCTTTTAGGTTGGACCGCGATTATGCGAGCGTTGGTTGGACCGATCAGATGGTGGACGCATGTCCAAATCTATTGCGCCACGTTGACTGCGCGGCTGTTACCAGGAACGATTTGGTATATTGGCGGCGGCGTGGTGCTGTATGAAAGATCGGGGATTGCGAAGGCACTTGTCTCCGTGGCCGCCAGCATAGAGTTAGTTGTTAGCATCGTCAGTGTGATTTTGGTCGGTATCGTCCTCTTGCCGTTTGGGGTGGCGCTCTCCTGGCAAATGACCGCCGCTCTTGCTGTGGCGCGTGGCTCGGAGTTCTAACTTTACAACAGGTCGTTCTTGGCGAAATTATGGGTCGTCTCGGCAGACCTCTGGCCAATGCAATTCGACTGCGCGATTCTTCCTCTGGCTTTGCTGGGATGTCGCGATGTGGCTTTTGGGCGGGGGAATGCTTGTAGAAGTTGTATCTTTGCTTCCTATGATGCCAGTGTCACGTTCGTGGCTTGAGAGCCATCTGAAGACTGATGTGGTGCGCATTCCGGTGAAATCGGCCATCTGTTCCGGAGTAGTCGGCCACCCATGAAAGCAAACCGACACCGGATTTCGATACTGTAGCTCAAGGTGGCCCGTCTCAGTCAATCAAGCACACCAATGCCTCAGACGTTTGGTTTGCTATCGTGATCCTCTGTACAACCTGTACACCGGGCGCAAAGCAACACGATCCTCTTCAGAAGACGCAGCGAGACTCCAGCGACAGCCGATAGACCAGCACAAGCGCGCAAAAGTGATATTTCGCACTATCGCCCAGAACAATGCGCGGTACCTCGTCTGCACCGCGAGCGACTTCGAGCTCGAACCACAGCCCGATCTGCAGCGACAAAGCCTCAAAGCGATTTTAGAGGATAACCCGCAGGTATTTGTGCCTGTCTTTGAATCGGAAAGCGGGCGCAGCGTGATATACGGGATGTCGCGACTCGATAGTAATGTCACCTGTCAAACCCAATAGAAATGTCACCTTTCAAGTAAGGATAAGATGCACCAGAAAGGGAGGTGCACTTGGGAGGAGACTTGGTGATGAGCAAGAAGGAACGGGACTGGTTCCGAGT
>JBGPNE010000002.1:0-29743 GCA_041487335.1 Pyrinomonadaceae bacterium | reverse complement strand
CCCAGGGTTCCGCTTCGCTTCACCCTGGGCTTTATGCTTCCGCCTGCTCCGCAGGCTCGTTGAAGGGTTCAACCCTGTGGGTGTGTTGTTCGCCACCTCATCCAAAGATTGCTAGAATTGCCTCAGTCTTCTTATGCTCGTACTGGGAATAGAAACGTCATGCGATGAAACCGCGGCGGCTATCGTGCGCGATGGCTGTAAGATCGTTTCGTCTGTGATTGCGTCACAAATCGACACGCACCAGCGATTTGGTGGAGTGGTACCCGAACTGGCTTCACGCGAACATCTAGACAAGATTGTCCCTATAGTCGAGGAAGCTTTCGAGCAAGCTGGAATTCAGGTGCAGGAGATTGACGGTATTGCCGTCACGGTCGGGCCCGGGCTTGTGGGCTCGTTGCTC
Source organism: Pyrinomonadaceae bacterium (assembly GCA_041487335.1). GTDB lineage: Bacteria > Acidobacteriota > Blastocatellia > Pyrinomonadales > Pyrinomonadaceae > PSRF01. Next base: position 29,343 of record JBGPNE010000002.1, on the reverse strand, counting down.
GTTGGTGTTTCTTACGCGAAGGCAATGGCTTTCGCGCTGAACAAGCCACTGGTCGGAGTCAACCACATCGAAGGCCACATCTATTCCGTCGCCTTTGAGAATCCTCCTATTGAGCATCCCGCGCTCGCCTTAGTTGTTTCCGGCGGTCACACCAATCTGTTCTTCGTTCCAGGCCCGGGCAAATACAAGGTCGTTGCGCGAACGCGAGACGACGCTGCCGGTGAAGCATTCGACAAGGTAGCGAAGATGCTGGGTTTGGGTTATCCAGGCGGACCAGTGATTGAAAGACTTGCGCGCGAAGGTAATCCGCGGGCCGTTAAGTTCGCGGTTCCGCGGATGGGCGATGGCTTGCCCGATTTCAGTTTCAGCGGTTTAAAAACTGCGGTTACTAAACATGTGCGTGAAACCGGACTACGGCCCGTCGAGAACGGCGAAAAACCAGGCCAAGGAATTAAGGATCTTGCCGCGAGCTTTCAGAGCGTTGTCGTGCGCTCTCTGGTGGGAACGATGGAACGCGTGGCGGAAGACTGCAGACCGAAGACGGTAATTGTCGCAGGTGGAGTTGCGTGCAATGGTGCGCTAAGAGAAGCTTCGCGCGAGGCAGCAAAGCGTCTCGGGGTGCCCGTCTACTTCCCTTCAACACATCTCTCGACCGACAACGCGGCAATGATTGCAGCGGCTGGAACTGTCAGACTACAAGCGGGCGAGCGGGCGGGTCTCGATCTAAACGCGGACGTTACCCTGCGATTGCAAAACATAGACGTCGAAGATGAGGCCCTCAGACGCGCCGGCGTTCGCTACAGACTCTAAAGAAGCTGAAGAAAAGAAAACTCAACATTAGCCGCAGATTAACGCGGATGCACCGATCAAGACAGCATCGTAAGCGAGAGTCTCATTAGTCGGCTTCTTAACTACCTGTCCGTTCTGATCCGCGTTATCGGCGTTAATCTGCGGCTAATTTCTCTTACTTTGGAAACCGAGTCTCTTTTGTTTCACGCTTCTAAGTGTCTTGGTCTGAAGGTTACTAAAAAGCTGCGATGCTTAACCGAAAATATCACGAACCTTGTCGACGAGTCCTTTATCTTCAAGGTCTTTGGTTTCGACAGCTGCAAGCTGTTCGAGCAGCCTCCTCTGTTCTCTGGTCAACGAAGTTGGCGTGACAACACTAACTGATACGAAGAGATCTCCACGGCCACGGCCTCCGAGCACGGGCATGCCTTTACCCTTCAAACGAAACACAGTTCCGGTTTGGGTGCCCATCGGAATTTTTAGTTTCTCCTCGCCCTCAAGAGTCTTAACGGAGATCTCCGCACCCAGTGCTGCTAGCGCAAAACTTATGGGCACGGCCGCGTAAATATTGCTTCCCTGCCGCTCAAACTGCTCGTGTTCCGCCAGGTGAATTACGACGTAGAGATCGCCTGGCGGTCCGCCTTGCGTACCGGCTTCGCCTTCGCCCTGCACACGCAAACGCGATCCAGTCTCCACTCCAGCCGGTATCTTGACCTCCATTTGCTTCTCACGCTCAATTCGACCTACTCCCCTGCATTCCGAGCACGGGGTCTTAATAGTGCGACCAGCCCCACTACATGCATGACAGGTTCGAGCCACTGAGAAGAAGCCCTGTTGGTAACGCACCTGGCCTGTTCCGCCACACGTATGACAGGTTTCAGGTTGTGTACCGGGAGCTGCGCCGTTGCCTTTGCAAGTCTCGCAGGTCTCGAGTCGCGGAATGCGCAACTGCGCGCTCATGCCGCTGTAGGCTTCTTCAAGGGTGATCTCCAAATCGTAACGCAGGTCTGCGCCTCGCTGTGCCGCTGAACGACGCGTGCCCGCGCGCGCCCCGCCAAATACGTCGCCAAACCCGAAGAGGTCGCCAAGAATATCTTCGATGCCCCCGAATCCCGGCGCGCCCCAGCTTGGTCCACCGCCAGTGGCAACTCCCGCGTGACCAAAACGATCGTAACGACGGCGCTGCTCTCCGTCGGCAAGTACGCTATAAGCTTCGGCCGCCTCTTTGAATTTCTCTTCGGCGCTCGCATCATTAGGGTTTTTGTCCGGGTGGTAACGCACAGCCAGACGACGATAGGCGCTCTTTATCTCCTGATCGGATGCGGTCCGGCTAACTCCCAACACGTCGTAATAATCTCGTTTACTCATCCAACGTTATTACAAACCTCTCTTTACTGATTGTGAAAGACCGGGACTCCGTGTTTTGTCGAGACTGGTGCTGCCGGGACCCCTAACGCGGCTCCTCGGCACTCTTAGATGTCTTGTTTTTGGTAGGATCCATCATTGCAGCGGTAAGCTGGCCAGCAGTCTGCTCGAGCCCGTTCAGTGCTTTATTGATCTCATCCAGACTATCTGTCTTTAGGGCTGCCTCTCCCTCACTAAACACGCGCTGGGCTACCTCTTGATCGGTGGCCAAAAGCAGTCCGCCAAATTGAGTAAAGGACTTCTGAGTATTACGCAACAACGATTCGAGCTTATTGCGCATCACCACCATTTCCTTTGCTTCGCGGTCTGAGTCAGCAAAGTCTGCAGCCTCTCTGATGAGTTGTTCGATCTCGTTTGGAGCCAAGCCGGATGTTGGCGTGATGCGCATCTGTTGCTCGCGTCCGGTTGCCTTGTCCTGCGCGGAAACAGAAACGATCCCATTCGCGTCAACCTCAAACGAAACCTCAACCTGAGGCACGCCGCGAGGGCTTGGCGGTATACCCACCAGCTCAAACTTTCCTAGCGAACGATTGCCCTCAGCGACTTCACGCTCTCCTTGCAATACGTGAATCTCTACTGAAGACTGATTATCGACAACTGTTGTAAACGTCAGACTGTTCCGTAAGGGTATCGTAGAATTGCGGTCGATGATTTTTGTAAACAACCCGCCGCGTGTCTCCAAGCCAAGGCTCAGCGGCAAGACATCAAGCAAAACGATATCTTTAACATCGCCCGTTAATACCCCGCCTTGAATTGCCGCTCCCATCGCCACTACTTCGTCGGGATTGATTTCAGCGGATGGTTTCTTGCCAAAGATTTTTTCGACTGTGCGTTCGACAATTGGCGATCTGGTCTGTCCGCCGACCAGAATTACTTTGTCGATGTCGTTGGGTTGAAGCTTTGCATCCTGCATTGCCTTCTGGCATGGCTCAACCGTCTGCTCGATCAAATCAGCAACAAGATTCTCAAACTGGCTGCGAGATAGCAACTTATTGAGGTGCTTTGGCCCGGTCGCATCCGCCGCGATAAAGGGAAGATTTATATTCGTTTCATTTGCAGATGAGAGCTCACACTTCGCGCGCTCGGCTACCTCCTTGAGACGCTGTAGCGCCAATCGATCTTGGCGCAGATCAATTCCCGTGTCCGTCAGAAACTGATCGGCCATCCAGTTCATGATTCTCTCATCGAGGTCCTCACCACCGAGAAAAGTATTACCGGAGGTTGAAAGAACCTCGAAAACGCCATCATTCATTTCGAGAATCGAAATGTCGAACGTGCCGCCCCCAAGGTCGTACACTGCAATGCGCTCAACCTGAGATTTTCCGAATCCATAAGCAAGAGCGGCGGCCGTCGGTTCATTAATAATTCGCTCGACTTTCAGTCCGGCGATTTTCCCAGCATCCTTCGTGGCCTGTCGCTGAGTATCATCAAAGTAAGCCGGAACAGTAATAATTGCGTCGGTTACCGACTCCCCCAGAAAGTCTTCGGCGGCGGCCTTCAATCGCTGGAGAACGATGCCCGACAATTCCGGCGGGCTGTAGCTCCGGCCTTGAACTCGCACGCGCGCATCACCATTCGGCGAATCGATGATCTCGAACGCCGAAGTCTCACGCATGCGATGAACCTCAGCCGAGTTGAATTTTCGGCCGATCAGGCGCTTTACCGCATAAACCGTATTAGCCGCATTGGTCACGGCCTGGCGCTTGGCAATCTGTCCAACTAAACGTTCGCCCTTGTCAGTGAAACCGACCACGCTCGGCGTCGTGCGGCCACCTTCTTTGTTAGGCACAATCTGAACCGCGCCGCCCTCCAGAACGGAGACACAGCAATTAGTAGTGCCCAAATCTATTCCAATAGCTTTTCCCATTCAGTGCTTCCTAAAACTCACTAGTTCGGATGCTTTACTTCTTCACAGCAACCTTAACTAATGCGGGGCGAATCAGTTTGTCGCCCAGCCGATATCCGCGCACAATTTCTTGCGTCACGGTGTCTGGTTCGTAGTCGTCTGTCGGTTCGGTAACCACTGCCTCGTGAAGGTGTGGGTCAAACTGTTCGCCGACGGCCGCCACCGGTTTGACTCCGAGAGCGTCGATTATTCCGTCCAGTTGCCTGTAGATCAGATCGACGCCACTAAGGAAGTGACGAAACTCGTCAGATTCGCTTGCTTCTACAGAAGCCTCTGACTCAAGCGCTCGTTTGAGGTTATCGAGAACAGGCAGAAGCTTTGCAGCGATGTCGGCCACGACGCGGTCGTAGGTCTCGCTGCGTTCGCGCTCAACTCTCTTTCGATAATTTTCAAAATCAGCCTGCCGCCGCGCCAATCTGTCCTTGAGTTCATTGACCTCAGCCTCAACTCGCTTCAGCTCCGCTCTGGTTGCCACAAGTTCCGCAACCGCTGGGCCGCCAGCTTCGCTGGAACTCGATGGCAAAAGGACACCATCTGAAGACTGATCATCACTCGAAGACATTTCCTGGTCTAATAATTCCTCAGAAACATCTTCATCGGCACTCGTGTCCGCAGCCTCTGAGTGTTCAGGACCTTTTGGAGAATCACCCTCCTGCTCCGATTCTGGGAACTTGATCGGAATGCGGTTCCATCTTCTTGTCTTTTTTTCTGAGGCCATGAACCTGAAGTTCCAGATTTTGTAAAGGTTCTCGTTAGCGGCGTTTCAGTATAGAGGGACTTCTTCGCTCAGCCGACGCTCAATGAGCTGCGCCATGTAGTTTACCATAGCCATGATGCGGGAATACTCAATCCTCATAGGTCCCACAACCCCCAGTGTGCCGAGACTCTCATTTGAACCAATTCGGTATGGCGCGGTGATGAGGGCACAGTTTTGCATCGAAGAGGTGGGATGCTCTCGTCCGATCACAACCTGCACATCACCAAGAAAAGCATACTGCTCGCGGGAAACACACTTGTTGAGAATCTCGATAAGACGAGACTTCGCCTCGAGAGTCCGGAACAATTCGCGCATACGATCAACATCAACAAAGTCAGGTTTCGTGAGAATATTCGAAGCGCCGTCGACATAGACATCACCAGTGCTCGATTCTTCACCTTCAAGACTCATGTCGCAAAGCAAAACCGCATTGCGTAGCAGCCGATCGTAAAGCGCCTTTTCCTCTCTCATCAATTCCAAGATCTCAGCGCGAATTGCAATCAGAGTCTTGCCACTGAATTCTGTGTTTAGGTAGCGCGCAGTTCGCTCCAGTTCCTCCTGGGTAAGGTTTTCTTCCATGCGAATGATCTTGTTATGAATGCTGTTTGACCCCGTTACCAACACAACTAGAATTCGCTTATCAGACAGATGGACGAATTCAATGTGCTCTAACCGGTTCTCGGCTATTGCTGGTGACACAACTATTCCGACGTTCTCTGAAAGTTCCGACAGCGCGTGTGAGGCCTTTTCCATAATGCGATCGGATGAGGCCGAATCAAATCCGGTGGACGAGAAAACCCTGTCAATGGCAGTAAGATCGGAGCGGGAGAGCCGGGCCTCACCTATCATGTTGTCGACGTAATACCGGTAGCCTGTGTCAGTCGGCACTCGCCCCGCCGAGGTATGAGGCTGTTCCACGAAACCCCCTTCCTCGAGCTCTGCCATGACATTTCTAATGGTGGCGGAACTCCAGCCATAGCCGTGGGCGAAACGATCAGACAACACACGTGAGCCTACTGCCTCGCCTGTGACAAGATGCTCCTTGATTATGGCACCCAAAACGGCTTGGCCACGCGAATCGGGAATATTCTTTTCTACGGGTTGGAGGTTTGGGCTGCGACGGGGCATCAGATGTTTCGTGTACCTGCTAATTCTCCCAGTGGACTAATCACTACAACGAGGGAATTCGAGAAACTGGGCCAACGACGTGGACCCGTCTCAAAGGACTGTCTCAGGCAGTATAAAGGAATCACCAAGAGGGCTGCAAACAATTCTGTGAGGACGCCCGGTGTCATCCCTGCTCGACTTGGGTTAGACATCTAATTCCACTCCCTACAGAGAGTTAACCAACTCTCCTTCAGGCAACATCTAATCTTAAATGTAAATTACTGTCAAAATGAGACTTAGATGCTACCGAGGAAAACTATCTGGTGAACAGCTTGGAACTGCCCCTGATTTTGCCCGCTTTTTCAGGGGTTTTTGCCAACTTCCGGAAATCAATTGACGCTCAGCATGCAAGCTACTTAAGATGAACTCAAGCTGGATCCGGCTCCCCCACGCCCGGGCCTCCAGTCGTAAATCGAGTCAGAAAGGTTCCTGCCTCTTTCCCAGATCAGGAATGAATCTCTGAACCGACGGATTCGGTTTGAGCTGGTTCTTTCGGGAGCAACAGGCGATGAATGATGTTGAGAAGTGTTTTGTTGATGCCTTCCGCCATCTGGGGAGCAATCGCGCTGTGCCTGGAATCGAAGTTCGCTTCTATCCCTACGCAGGTTTACACCATACGATCAGGCTGCGTTCGGGACGAGTCTATGTGCGCTTATCAGATATCTGCAAGGACGGCCCGCCAGACGTTTTGCGTGCTATTGCTTTCGTGCTGGTCGCAAGACTCCTCGGCAGGAGAGTCCCTGATGTCCACGACAGAATCTACCGAGACTACTCTTTGACACCCGAAGTAATGCGTTCATCGGACATTGCGCGCCGCCGGCGCGGACGCAAAAGGATCTCTTCTGCACACGGCGAGACGTATGACCTTGAGAAGATGTTTGCGAAGCTGAATCGCGGGTATTTTGGTGGTGAGTTGACAAAACCCACGATCACCTGGTCGCAACGCCGGACGCGCCGTATTCTGGGTCACCATGATCGCGTCTACGACACCATTACCATAAGCAAGACGCTTGATTCTCTTGACGCACCTGAATGGTTCGTTAAGTACATCCTTTATCACGAGATGCTTCACATTAAGCATCCTGCCCGCCTGATTAACGGCCGGCGCTATTATCACACTAGCGCGTTTCGTTCAGACGAACGTCGTTTCCCGCGCTACGAGGAGGCGCAACGATGGCTGGAGCGAATTGCTCGTCAGCGTCGAGTCCCAGGAGCTCGCGCCGCCTAAACTGTTATTGGAACCTTTCCAGGCGTCGGACGTTTAGAGAACCGAGGTAGGTGGGCTCCTCAGAAAAGGCGGCCGCTCCGGAATTGCTATGGTTTCGGTGAGAGCCGCCTTTTTGTATTCTGAAGCATCACTTCAAGGCTTCTTGGCGCGCTGGACAAGGGGATATAGCGCTCGCTAGACTACCCGCTTTGGGGGCGCTCTAACATTCACTTCGGCCCAGAATTTTCAAAACACCAGTCAGCGGAGATCGAGATTATCTTATGGCTATTGCTGCTACTCAAATTCGCCGTGGCATGCTTATCCTCTTCGACGGAGAACCCTGTAAAGTAATGGAGTTTCGCCATCATACTCCAGGCAATCTGCGAGCGATGGTCCAAACCAAGCTCCGCAATATTCGCACTGGCTCATCTTTCGAACACCGCTTTCGTTCTGCCGATACTGTTGAGCGCGCGACCTTGGAGCAGCACGAGATGGAATACCTCTATTCGGATGGCTCGCATCATCATTTCATGAATACCGAAAACTACGAGCAGCTCGCGCTCAGCGAAGAGGAGTTGGGCGACGCGGCACAGTGGCTGACGCCTGGACTCAGGATTCAGGCCGAGTTCTATGAAGGAGCGCCAATAGGCATCGACTTGCCTCCCTCAATGGAGCTAACGGTAGCTCGTACCGACCCGACGATGAAGGGTGCAACCGTTTCAAACGTCAACAAACCGGCAACGCTGGAAAACGGAGTCACTATCACCGTTCCGCCATTTGTAAATGAAGGCGATCGCATCCGCGTGGATCCCACCGAGGGCCGGTATATTGAACGCGCAAAGTAAGTACTTAGAGGTGATGGGTGATAAGGTGATAAGAGATCCGCAGGCTACTTACCCGTAACAGTCGTCCGTCACTTATGTACTTCGTCTACAACCTTGTTCTAACTCTGGGTTTCCTAATACTAGCGCCACGGTTTCTCTTCGACGCACTCCGGCATGGTAAGTATGTCGCCGGATTTCGCGAACGCCTTGGCTTGCTTTCACCAATTCAACACAACGGACAACCCGTTATCTGGCTCCACTGTGTCTCAGTGGGAGAGACGCAGGCTGCTCGGCCACTGGTAGGGGGCATACGAGAGCGGTTTCCCGACCATTTGCTGGCGGTCTCAACGATCACTTCAACCGGCCAAAATCTTGCGCGTGAGGTTTTCAAGAATCAGGATGCAAAGGTGTTTTACTTTCCATTCGATTGGCCTTGGACCGTTCGCCGCGCGCTAAGGATAGTTAAGCCGTCTGCGGTTTTGATCATGGAAACGGAGCTGTGGCCGGGATTCTTGCGCGAATGCCGCGCGCAGCAAATACCGGTCGCAATAGTAAATGGCCGACTTTCCGAGCAATCGTTTCGCCGCTACAGATTCATAAAGGGTTTTATCTCGCGGGTGCTGCAGTGCCTTGACCTTGCCATAATGCAGACCGGAGCCGACGCTGACCGAATTCGCAGACTCGGTCTGGATGCCAACAAGATTTCTATCTCGGGCAATCTGAAGTTCGATGCGGGAACAACGCCCGTGACTGAATCTCTCACCGAAGAGTTGCGGCTAAGATTTAGCGTTGATGGCTCGCCATTGATTCTCGCCGCAAGTACGCACGGTCCCGAAGAGCGAATCATTCTTGAAGCTTTCCAGCAAATAAGGTCTGAATCGGCAACGCGGTTACGACTAATGATCGCACCACGACATCCGGAACGTTTCGCGGAGGTTGCTCGATTGATCAGAACATCTGGGCTTCAATGGACCAGCCGCACTGCCCCTCCGGCGCCAGGCGATTGGCAATGCGACGTAATCTTGCTGGATACGATTGGAGAATTGCGGGCTGTATACGCGTTAGCTTCAATTGTGTTGGTAGGCGGTAGCATTGCGAAGACGGGCGGTCACAACATACTCGAACCAGCAGCCGTCGGAGCTTGCATTGTAACGGGAGCCCACACTCACAACTTCGAGGTAATTGTTGACACCTTTGCAAAGGCTGGGGCCATCATTCAGCTACCGCCTATGTCGGAAGAGGAAGCCAGGATCGAGCTTGGGAATGTGTTCCGTGAATTGCTTGCCAGCCCCCAGCGGCAACAGGAACTCGGGCGACGAGCAAGGAGCCTGGTAGAAAAGCACCGAGGCGCCACGGAACATACGTTGCGGCTGCTCACTCCGATGCTTGCAGCCCAGTCGATCGCCCCCGAGCCTGGCAGTCGTCTTACGCTTCAAGGCACGCACATCCTATGAATTCAATTCCGACTCTTGTGCTTCCGCCTCTGAGCGCAATTTACAGCGCAGTTATTCAAGCACGACTAGCTTTGTACCAGAGAGGAACTCTTCGGGTACACAAACTTGATGCTCCAGTCATAAGCGTCGGCAATATGACTACTGGAGGAACTGGCAAGACCCCGTTGGTCGAATGGGTTTCCCGAGCACTCGCATACGATGGCAAGAAGGTCTGCATTCTGACGCGCGGTTACGGACGAGCGAACCCAAACCTGCGCGTCGTGGTATCTGATGGGGTTGAGATTTTTGTAGACGAAAGGCAGGCCGGGGACGAACCTTTCTTGCTTGCGGAAAACCTGAAAGGCTTAGCCGCCGTAGTTTGCGATGCGGATCGCGTCGCCGCCGGACAGTGGGCAATTAAGGAACTTGGTATCGATGCGTTTGTTCTCGACGACGGCTTTCAGCAACTTCGCCTTGCTCGCGATCTGAACATCGTGACAGTTGACGCAACAAGTCCCTGGGGCGGGAACCATCTTCTGCCTTACGGAAGGCTGCGCGAGCCGCTGGGCGGTTTGTCGCGGGCAGACTGCGTCGTAGTCACCAGAGCCGACCAGAACGATGATCTATCTTCGCTAAAGGAGAAACTTCGACACTTGAGCAAGGGTCGGAAGATCTTCATCTCACGGATGCAATCCCGCGGTACTAGAACAATTGTTGGCGAAAAGAAGAGTATTGCATCTCTGGCTCAACCGTTCGGAGCTTTCTGCTCGGTAGGAAACCCAAAATCATTCTTCAGCCATCTGCGGCGTGCAGAATACAATTTGGTGCTCACGCGCGCCTTTCCGGATCACCACGCCTATGGCCAGAGCGATGTTGACTCCTGGGTCGAGGAAGCGAAGAGGGCCGGAGCGAAGAGTTTGATTACAACCGCAAAGGACGCTGTAAGACTGCACTCATTTTCTTTCGAACTTCCCTGCTATTTTCTGGAGATTCAAATTTCGATTGATGGGGAGGATCAGTTGCTCGAAATGATTCGGGGAGCAGTAAGACAATCCACTACTTTGTAGGAATAGGACAGCTCAATAATTGGAGCAACTACTTTCAGGCGCCGCGAGATGGCCCATCACGCCAGATCGAGGCCCTGCATTTTTCAAAGCGAATTCTTATTACAGAGTAAGAAAACTGACTGAACTACTGCGGCGGTGCTACTGATAAGACAGTTGGTGATGGGAGAGTTGGTTTCGGTGATGGGGTTTTTGTCCCTGGAGGCGCTGCGGCCGGCTGATCGTTCGCATTGATCTGACGAGATGGCGAAGGTAAGGGCGCCGATGACGCAGGACGGTTATTGTTTGCGTTCGCCTGATTCGAATTGTCATTGCTATTAACGTTGGCATTGATATGTGCGTTTACATTCTCAACTGATGAAGGCGATAAAGTAGTCGACGCATTCGCGTTAGCATTTGTGTTAACCGTCTGGTTCGTAGTAGCGCCGCCCGCTGGAATTCCCGCTTCCGGTTTCCCGGTTGCAGGTTGGGCAGACTCTACCGCCTGGCTGTTGGGCTCAGCGACAAGTAGAGGCTGAGATTGATTCGTATTCGTAGTCTCAGATTTTCTGGTGAACGCGTAGACAACTGCAAAGACGACCAGGAGCCCCGCCAGGGAAGGAATCAGAATTCTCCAGGGATTCAGACTCGTCGACTGCGGAACGGTTTGAGCCCGCACGACTGCTGGTTCCGATCTCACCTCTAGCCTTGGCCGCACGAGGGTCTCTTCGTCCGGCTCGCTGACCAGACCTTCCGGCGCAGCAACAAACTCCGTCGCAGCTGCAATTCGAACCGGGGCAACGGCCATGCCCGCGGCAATCGTCAGGTCTTCAACGAATTCTGCCACACTCTGATAACGGTTCTCCGGTAGTTTCGCCATTGCTCGCGACGCCACACGGCCGACAGAAGCCGGGACGTCTGTTCTCTCATCCAAGACAGAGGGCGCGGCCTCTTGTAATTGTTTCAACATAATCGCCGTAGGAGAATCACCGGTGAAAGGCACGTGCCCAACAAGCATCTCGTAAAGAATCACTCCCAGCGAGTAGATATCTGAGCGAGCGTCAATCCCCGGCGATTGGGAACATTGCTCAGGCGACATATACGTCGGCGTGCCAATAACCAGATCAGGCGCGGTCAATCCCGGATCGTATTTGCCAGCAGGCTCCTTGATTTTCGCGATACCAAAATCGAGGACTTTTGCATAGTCCAAGCCATTCGTGCTTAGCAGCATGATGTTGTCGCTCTTAAGATCGCGATGGACAACGCCTTGAGAATGGGCTGCGTCAAGCGCGCCGCCAACCTGCCGAATGATCTCGACAACGCGCGATAGTGGCAGGCGTCCTTCTTGCCGGATAACTTCCTTGAGAGTTTTGCCACTCAAGTATTCCATCACAAGAAAAACGATGCCGTCTTCGGATTCACCGAAGTCAGTCACACTCACCGCATGTGGATGGGAAATTCGGGAGGCAGCCCGGGCTTCTCTGGAAAAGCGCGCGACAATCCTTTCATCGGCAGCGAGGGAAGGACGCAACACCTTAATAGCGACGGTCTTATCCATCAATATATGAGTGCCACGGTAGACGGTTCCCATACCGCCTGCGCTGAGGCGTTCTTCAACGCGATACTTTCCTGCAAGAGTTTGGCCGATTAAAGAGTCGCCGGTTTTTTCCAGAGCGACGCCATCGGAGGGGCATAGTGTGGCGTTGTCCGGATACTCTGCTCCGCATTTCGGACATTTTTTCATCGGCCGGTTTGTGCCTCACTGCGCGACTGTTAGGAAAGAGTGATGCCAGCCTATCACACAGTTTGAATCACAGGCAAAGCTAAGCCAAAAGTATAGAAACAAAGATGCGAGCGAGGCACTGAGGCCGCGCTCGCATCGTTGACCAACGTGCAGGGTAAATTCTCTAAACCTTCGCAAAGACCACCAGCAGCGCGAAAAGAACCAGCGACTCAATCAGCGCTAATCCCAAAATCATCATGGTCTGGATACGGCCTGCCGCACCCGGGTTACGCGCCGCGCCTTCGCACGCAGCCGCTCCGATTCGCGACTGGCCCAGCGCGCCACCGAACACCGCGATTGCAAAGCCGACGCCTGCCGCAATGGCTTTCAGCCCTACGCCGTTGTCCGCAGCTGGTTGCGGAGCCTGCGCCAAGACCGGCATCGCGGTCATCAGAACACCGATTACGGCGAAAAGCATTATGCTGAGTTTTCTCATTTTCCCTCTCCTTCTGAAGCTGAGCTTCAGAATCATCGGTGACAAGAACTCACGATTTTTGAAAACAACCGGCCGGTATGATTTCGCCTGAATCCGGTATCCACCGCCCCTCGAACAACGGTGCTCCTGCGAGTCAGGCAGCCCGCTTCAAAATGCGAAGTTATGAGTTTGCCAGTCTGCGCTTTCCGTCCTCGTGTGTCCGCACGTCTCCCAAAGCAGTTTGCGCCACAACGTGTACAGACGCATTTGCCCGCATCGCTCGTTTGCGCGTTTCATAAAGCCAATTTAGGTCAATACGGGAACCATGAACTCTTCACTCTCATCTTCTGCATGGCCATGCTCAGCGTGCTTGTCATGAGGCGGGTGCGAAACCTCGCTCAGATAAAGTTGCGAAAGAAGAATGAAAACGAACGTCTGAACAGATGCCACAAACACACTCAAGAACATTAAGACGACCACAAAGGGTATCGTCCATAGATGTGAATACGGCGGATGCAGGCCTGATATAGTCTCCAGCACCTTCTCATCGGCAAACATATTGCCGAAAAGACGTATACCGAGCGAAAAAGGCCTAATAAAATTGCTGATCAATTCAATGGGAAAGATTAACCACGCGATCCACCAGATTGGTCCAGCAAAGTGCTTAAGATGGCCGAACAGTCCGTTTTCCTTAATACCCACGTAGTTGTAATAGAGAAAAGAGGTGAGACCGAGAGCGAAGGTAACACTCGTCGCCGATGTTGGCGTCATGAATAGCGGAAAGAGGCCCATCAGGTTCGAAACAAGAATCAGTACCGCAAAGGTCATCACGATAGGAAAGTATTTCAGCCCATGTGGTCCCACAATATCGGCTAACATGTCACGCACAGCGAGCACTCCCAGCTCGAGAGTCTGTTGGCCATGTCCCGGCTCTTCTTCTGAAAGCTGGCCCTTAAGAATCCAGATAATCGTCACACTTAGAATGCACGCGATCACAAACATTATCGTGTACCAGGGAATGGCAGTCTCTGGTGAGTATGGACCAAAGACAGCCTCAGGCGTCGTGTGGAATCTGGCAAAGAATGACTTCCAAAGCGGGTAGCTATACTTCATCTCGAAGTTGTACGCCCACTCTCCAAAATAATGATTAACTAACTGAACAACAATTGGTGAGTGCTCCTGTGCATTCTCGACCTGCTCAGCGGCTTTATCGGCATTCTCAAACAACCAGTACATTAACTGATTTCCTCTCGATGGATAATTGCGAAATAGATCTCTCTAAAAGCTTCGCTGAACAAAGCGATAACGAAACTGCATAACCCTGCGAGAGTAGCGGGCAGTGAAACAAGCTTGAGTTTGTACGCAGCGAAAACAACTATGGCGATGACAAAGTACCTGAGAATGTACTGCGCCAACTTAATCCGCGGCTCCGCTCCGCGCACTGCAAGATTGAATCCCGCGGAGATGGAGCTGCGCATCCAGTGGTAATTGAGCAACGATAGAAGGCCGCCGACAAGTAATCCCATGGTAACTCGCCACGGCGCAAGGGGCAGGCTAACAATTACGGCCAGGGCCACCGCAATCGCCATTGCGCGAAAAACACGATTATCTACACCGCTTCCATAGTCGGCTGAAAATGCACTTCCACCTGTATTGTTTGCAGTTTCTGTCATTGGCAAAGCCCGTGATTTTACACGTGAAATCGCCGAATTGTCGAGATATGAGGGGTGTCGCCGCTCAAGACAGTTTTGAAGTGAGCCTGACGAACTCATAGAATCCCGCGACCGCGCCAAGGATCAGGCCGACAACCATCAACCAGGGCCTTGTCCCCAGCCAACGGTCAAGTAGCCAACCAACGCCACACAGAGTGGCCACTGAGACAAAGAGGGTCAGGGCCGCTCCGTAAGCGATTCCGCTTTTGCGGTTTGTCTCCTCGTCATCCCGCCCAGGCATCTGCAACTACCAACTCTCGCGGCTCAAGAAGTTCTTCGGCAGCTCATAAAGCAGAGCTCGGCGCGAATGGCGCATCGAGTCGTGAATGAAGCACACGTGTGTGCACCAGCAGGCTTTTCCGCCATCGATCGCATTCAACTCAGCCTGACGCCCGTTTGCTGCCCAAAGCGCGTTGAAGTCGTAATCATAATCCGAGAGCGTCGCAAATTTCTCGCGCAGCTCGCAGGCACGAACGTCGCCGTTGTAATCGATCACCGCCGTTGTCTCACCCGCCGTGCAGGGAAAAGGCCAAGCCGTCGACTGCTGAACGTTTGCGTGTTGCGTGCGGTAGTGAGTGGTGATCGCGCCGACGTATGCAACATTCTTAACGAACCGCTTGCCCGCGTCGTCGTCAGCAAACATCCGATCACCGTAACGCTTGGTTAGCCGGGAAACATACGCATACATTTCGGGGAGTACATCGGCTGGCACCTTCTTGATCTCATCACCGACCAGCGTCTCTCCCCTGACGATATTGAAATACTGTCCATCAAGCCGGAAGTTTGACCACATAAATTCTGCCAGCCTTTCAATTTCGTCATAGTTTTCGGCGCACACAACTGTATTGACGTTCAGGCGAAACCGATCCTTGTATTTCTCTTTCAAAGAATAGAGCGACTCGATGCACGAGAGCGCTTTCTCCCAATTGCCGGGAACGCCCCTGATGCGATCGTGAGTTTCGCCATAGCCGTCAAGCGCGATGTTTAAGTAGAGATCAATTCCTGGATTACGCCCGAGCGCCTGGTCAACGATCTCACAGACGCGCGCTTTGATCAGTCCGTTGCTGGGAATGATGATGCGGCTTACGCCATTGTTCTTTACAAATGTATCGATGATTTGAGACACGTCGCGTCGCAGTGTTGGCTCACCGCCTGAGAGCCAGAGATCAGTAATCGGGGGCATCGTGCGCGAAACCTTCTCGATCTGTTCGAAGCTCATATCGCCGGGCTGATTCAGTTCTTCGTGATAAAAGCAGGTCTTACAAAACGCGTTGCAGCGCGAAGTCACAAACAGGATTACCGTGCCCAGGCGCTTTTCGCGCTTTGCAGAGCGTAAGAGTTGCACTAATTGGACGGCTTTGTTAGGCATCTAAGCTGGTCTCGGGGTCGGGTATCAGGCGCCAGTTTGAAAATGGTATCCATAGCTGCACCTGACACGTGGCGCCTGATACCGTTCGCAGAATGTTTGTGCTACGACTCGCGCGAGATAATGACAGCTTCAGTAGATGATTTCAATTCATAAGTAATTCCACGCCATTTGATCCTGCGAGAGAATGCCGCGGCGAGCGCGTTGTAGAGATAGAGAACCGAGGCAAGAGGCCAAAAAAGCAAGTGAGCTAGTAAGCCGCCGCTCATTTCGGCGCGGTACTGCGGTAGTAGAACACTTACCGCCCGCCAACGAACCATCGCTTTGGCCGTTCCCAATGCCAAAATGATGCAGAGCAGCGCGAGCGGCCACACGAATGTCATTCCCAGAACTGCGCGCGCGACCACTAGGGCGAGGCCGCCGAAGAATACAAAACTGAATAGAAGGCTACCAAGCAATACCGCCTTCCACAGATGTGGCGCATAGACGCGGGTGATCTTCAATTGCCGGGTCGTGAATTCAAGCAGCTCTGGGAAACTGCAATCCTCCAGGGACGGAACCAGGCAAGTTGGCACAAAACAAATCGGTAGGTTTGCTTCCCGAAGCACTCGCGTCATGGTGAAATCGTCAGACACTGTACCGCGCCAATGGCCCCTGATCTGCAGCTTTTCGAACGTCTCCCGACGAATTGCTGTCGAACCGCCCCAGCAGAAGTTCTTGTCCTGCTGCTCCCCCAGCGCGGAAGCAATCGAAGCATTCCAGACCGAGCACAGGTGGGAAGCAAATCCGCCCGTGACGGGAATAAACCAGCGGTAACCCGTGGCCGCGCCGAGCTTTTCATCCTGCAAAGGCGCCACCAGCAATCGAAGCCAGTCCTGATGCGGGCGGGCGTCGGAATCGACGAAAACCAAAACCCTGCTGTTTGGCGCAATTTCCTGAGCAGCGACGCGGAGGTTATGGACCTTCTGTCCGTTATCAGTTGCCTCGCCGGCGACGATGATACGCCCGAGGATATGATTAGTCTTACCCTCGGAGTCATTCACTTTCTCAATAACGCTTAGCGAGAGATCGTCTCCTTTGTCAATCACAAAGAGGATCTCGTATGCCGGATAGTTTTGTTGGCAGAGAGCTACGAGGTTCTCTCGTAAGCCCTGATCCAGTCCGCGGCAAGGAGCTATAACAGAAGCAAAGGGGGCGAAATCAGGTGGAGAGGGCGCTGTCTCACGTCGCACATACTTTGCGAATCGGATCCCGCTGCGAAAAGAAAGAATGCCAAGCCAGACGACAATCGCGGCGAAGAAGTAGAAGAGATACATAAAAGAGAAAGGCGATGCTTTGGGTATCAAAACACCGCCAAAACCTAAACTGTGCTGCAAACAATCTCTACTTCAGAGCCACGGCTCCTAAAGCCGCAAGCGGCGTAATCAACTTCTGAGCGATACTGATAAAGGGCTGTGGATAAATGCCTACTACAACAATGCCAACAAGCGATACAACCAACGCGGTCCGCAGCGCAGGCGAAAGTGCCAGCGGTTGATCATCGGCGACGCGGTCGCCGAGATACATCACTTTGATAAAACGCACGTAGTAGTAGAAAGAAACAACTGTATTGATAATCGCCCAGATGGCCAGCCAGTAATACCAGTTCTTACCATCCGCTTTGCCGCGCTGAAGCAATCCGCCAAAAAGAAAATATTTGCCAATAAACCCGCCAGTCATCGGCAGGCCGCCAAGAGAAAGCATGAACACTGCCATCATCGCGGCCATGCCTGGCGCCTTCTGGGCCAAACCTGTCATGTCGTCAACGTTGTCGCCTACAATCCCGCGCCGTCTTAGACTAATGATTATGCCAAATGCGCCCATATTCATCAGTGTGAAGACGAAAAGATAGATCAAGAGACCCAGGTAGCCATAAGTGTTTCCCGCGACCAATCCGAGTAGCAGATACCCGGCATTAGAAATCGAAGAATAGGCTAACAGCCGTTTCGAGTTCTCCTGCGTTACCGCGGCCCAGTTACCCACCATGATTGTGATTGCTGCGACGAGGCCAAGCAATGGCGCCCAATCGACACGCATACTCGGAAGCGCTTCCATGAAGATTCGGGCGTAGAGAGCAAAACTGGCAGCTTTGGAGCCTGTCGAAAGAAATGCTGTGACTGACGTTGGCGCGCCTTCGTATACGTCAGGCGCCCACATGTGAAAAGGAACGGCGGCGACCTTGAAGAAGAGTCCAGCCGCCAACGCGATCATTCCGAGGAGCAGCATCGGTCTCAGCTTCGCGATCTCCTTTGCGGTCTCCTTCGCCATCTCGCTGGCATTAGCCCCTGGTTTCATTGAGTTAAGAACCGTTCCAATGCTCTGGCCAATTTCGCCAAGGTTGGTAGAGCCGGCAACCCCGTAGAGCAGAGACATGCCATAGAGCAAGACTCCTGAAGAGAAGGCGCCCAGCAGGAAATATTTCATCGCTGCTTCGTTTGAGCGCTTCTCGCGCTTTGTGAAAGCGACGAGCACGTAAAACGTCAGCGTCATTAACTCCAGACTGACATAAAGCGAAATCAGGTCGTAACCACACCCGAGAAACATCATGGCGACGGTGGCAAAAAGGACCAGCGCGTAATACTCTCCATGTTGTTCGCCTTCGATATCGAGGTACCGCGTGGAGATACCGATAGCGAGTGCCGCGGCGACAAGAAAGATCGACTTGAAGAGCAGCGCAAATCCGTCAATGCGCACCATGCCGTAGAAACCATCGAGGGGCAACGCATTGCGGCCGTACCACCACTGCACTCCAAGAGATGCGGCAGCGAGCGCGATCCCTACCAGCGCAAAATAAGCTGTCACCTTGCTCTTGCGGTAGGGCAGGATAACTTCCATTACCAGCGCAACGCAGGCGCAGACGGTGAGAATCAGCTCCGGCGCAATCAATTGCAGATCGGCGACGTTAAACAATGCGGTTGTGCTGGCTTGCAATAGGAGCATTTTGTCCGTGGCGATCAGTAGTCAGTGGTCAGCAGTCATTCGTCAGTAGTCAGTAGTTAGTGGTCACTGGGCAATGGATGGTCGGGCGTAGGCAATCGTTCCTGATTACTCATGACTCATCACTCATCACTTATTATCACTTATCACTTATCACTTATCGCTGCTCGTTGCTGAATATCAACCGTCGCTGGCAGCCCCGGAATCGGATAGGTGGGGCGTATCTGTCGAACCACAGCGTTCACCGGACGCTGAACATAATCGAGAAACGCCTTCGGGTAAACCCCGATCCAGAGCGACATGATCACCAATGGCGTCATGTAAACCCACTCGCGAATCTCCAGGTCTATGAGCTTCTCGTTCTTCGGATTATCGATATTACCGAAGAACATTCGTTGATAGAGCCAGAGCATATAACCGGCGTTAAGAATAATTCCCAGCGCGCCCCACGCAGCCCATGCAGGATTGGCCTCAAAAGCCCCTCGCAACGAAAGAAACTCCGAGATGAATACACACAATAGCGGCAGACCAATTGCTGTCATTACCATCGCCAGAAAAACAGCGGCGTATCCGGGCATGACATGGGAGAGCCCGCCAAATTCAGCGACATTGCGCGTGTGCCGCCGTTCGTAAATGATGCCCACGAGAAGGAAGAGTGCTGCTGAGTAGATGCCGTGATTGACCATGTGAAGCACGGCACCGCTGACTCCGTTTGGATTCAGCGCAAACAGTCCGAGCATCACGATGCCCATTGACGAGACTGATGAATAGGCAACGAGCTTCTTGACGTCGCCGTCTTTCTTCACCACGAAATACATAGCCGCCAGCGCGCCGTAGATGATTCCTACAATGGCAAGGAAGATCATCACGCTGCGCACGCCAAAGGACCCGAAGTAGGCTTCGTCCGCGGTGGCGGCGGGAAACATCGGCAGATTGAATCGATAAAAACCATAGGTTCCCAGCTTGAGCAAAACGCCCGCTAGGATAACCGAGCCTGCGGTTGGGGCTTCCACGTGTGCATCGGGCAGCCAGGTGTGAAACGGAAACATTGGCACCTTGATGGCGAAGCCCAGCGCGAAAGCAAAGAACAGCACCACCTGCATCGTGCCCATTGGCATCACCGAGCCCATCGCCTGCATGTAGAGGATGTTGAAGGTCCCGGTTCCATTTTGCACGGCCGTTTGCAGAGTGGTGGCGACCATCTGAGCGGCCTTATCGTTGCCCGCCAGCAGATTGAGCGTGCCCTGTGTAATCCTGGCAGTCAGCGCAGTGTCTTGGGTCAGGAAATACATTTTCAAAACACCAAGCAGCATCACGACCGAGCCGACCAACGTGTAGAGAAAAAACTTGATAGCCGCGTACAGCCTGTCCTCGCCGCCCCAAATGCCGATCAGGAAATACATCGGCACGAGCGAGACCTCGAAGAAGAGATAAAAAAGAAAGAGATCCATGGAGGTAAACACACCAACCACGGCAGTCTGCAAAAGTAACAGCAGTATGTAGTATTCCTTCTCGCGTTTCTCGATGTATTTCCACGATGACAACGCGGCGATTACTCCCAGCAGTGTGGTCAGAACAATCAGCAGAACGGCGACGCCATCAACGCCCATTTGATAGCGCGCACCGAGGACCGGAACCCACTGATGATCCTCAAGAAACTGCATGCCGCCATCGGCGCGCTTGTAGCCCAACAGGAACAGCGAAGCGATAAAGGCCAGCCCAAACCAAGCGGTGGCAAACTTCTTTATGAGATTTGACTGATCCTTTTTGAAGAGCGCAAGAATGACAATCGCGCCGAGCGTGGGCAGCCAGGTGACGATGGAGAGAATGTAACTGTTCATAAATTGTCCGTAGTCAGTTGGCCATCGGTCCGTTGTCCGTTGTCAATCGTTAGTTGTGGTCATAACTGTGGCTCAAATACTCAGCGATAGACTACTACCACTGACAACGACACCATTTTTAGAACCCGATTGCAAATATGCCCTTGAATGCTTGCAGAATGTCCGCGCCAAAAAAGAGAACCACTGCTGCAACCAACCCGAGCACCATCACCAGTGCATAGTTTTGAGTGAAGCCGGTCTGTGCGGCGCGAAACAGTGGTGACATCAAACGAATAATGAACGCGGCAATAGCGTTGACCAGGCCATCGACAAGGTACTTGTCAGTGCCGCCGGCGATCCGGCTCGACAGCCGCGTCAGCCATGCGGAGCCGTTCACGGCGCCATCAATCACCTTGGAGTCAAACGCAAACACGGCCCGAGCGGCATCCATTGTTCGCCGCGTGACCGCCCAACCGTAAAATTCGTCAACCCAATACTTGTTGTAGCTCGCCTGGTAAAGCGGTCGAAGTCGCGTCGCCCAAATCTTTGGCAACCGTGTGTCCTTCGCGTAGAAGAGCCACCCCAGGCCGATGCCAATGCCAGCGACAACGAGGGAGATGATGATGAACAACCACTCTGTGGCAATTTCACTGCCCAGCTTACTCTCCGCTGCTTGGGCCAGATTGAAACTGGACGTCCCGTAGGGAGAAACCCTTTCTGTATTGCGAGGACCAGTCTCACTTGAAGTTCCAGAAGCTGGCTCGCCCGACAAGCTGGCGGCGCCCTCTGACTCCTGCCCACTGCCTCCGGCCTCCTGCCTCCGGCCTTCTCCAAACTCCCTCGTCTGCGGATTCCAGATAACCGGGTCCATGAATCTGACTATATTCATTCGCCCACCAGGATGCTCGCTTTGAGTGATAAATCCGAAAGCTGGCCCAATCCCAACAAAGCCGCCAATGGATGCGAAGATGGCCAGTGCTACAAGCGGCGCCCACATTGACGGTGGCGATTCATGTGGGATGTGAGCAGGTTGCTCGAGAAACTTCTCCTTACCCCAGAACGTCATAGCCACGAGCCGTGTCATGTAGAACGCAGTGCACGTTGCCGCGATCGTCCCTACAATCCAGACCAACCAACCAGCTGGGATGTAGCTTGTTGATGCCGCTTTCCAGAGAATTTCGTCTTTCGACCAGAAGCCGCTGAAGGGAATGATGCCGCAAATCGCCAACCAGCCCGCCAGAAAGGTCATGTATGTGTAGGGCATGTACTTCTTCAAACCACCCATACGCCGCATGTCCTGCTCGTGGTGCATGCCATGAATCACACTGCCGGCGCCCAGGAACATCAGGGCTTTGAAAAACGCGTGTATCATTACATGGAAGATGCCAATGACGAAGGCGCCCACTCCGCAGGCCATAAACATGAAGCCGAGCTGCGAGACGGTCGAGTAAGCAAGCACCTTCTTAATGTCATTCTGCGTAATGCCAATCGTAGCTGCGAACAATGCGGTTGCCGCACCGACTAGAGCCACAACCATCATCATGGTTTGCGAATGCTGGAAGATGACGTTGGTTCGTGTGACCATGTAAAGACCAGCCGTCACCATTGTCGCCGCATGAATCAAAGCGGAAACCGGTGTCGGACCAGCCATTGCGTCGGGCAGCCATACATGAAGCGGGAGTTGCGCCGACTTACCGCAAGCGCCAATAAACAGCCCAAGCGCAATCCACGAAAGGACTCCCCAGTGGCCCAGCGCTTCGAGCGGATAGCTTTTCGCTTGCACAAACACATCTGTGTACTGGGCCGTGCCGAAAGTCGCAATTACAGCAAAGATAGCAAGGGCGAATCCGAAGTCGCCGATGCGGTTTGTAATAAACGCCTTCCGCGACGCGTCTGCTGCTTCCTTGCGGCTGAAGTAATATCCAATTAGCAGGTACGAACACAGACCGACACCTTCCCAGCCGACAAACATCATCAGGAAGTTTGAGCCCATCACGAGCACGAGCATCATGAACATGAAGAGGCCCATGTAGGCGAAGAAGCGGTAGAAGCCGGGGTCACCATGCATGTAGCCAGTTGCGAAAACGAAGATGCACAGACCCACGCCCGTGACAATGAACATGAAGATCGAGGAAAGCGGATCGAGTTGGTAACTCCATTCCACCTCGAGTACGGAACTTCGCGGCTCATCACTAGCCGCGACGTTAATGGCCTGCCATTTCGCACGTTCTGCCGGAGACATTTCAGCAAGCCGTTTTTGTACCTCTCTCTCTACAGCAATGGATCTTCGAGCATCCGAACCCTGTGAGATCCGAACGGCTCCGCCCGGAATCCAGGTGAAATTAGCCTGGCTCGTGACGTAAGTCTCGGGCCAGATTGCGTGACTGCTGTAGCCGTAGGAATAGACGGCGGCGAGACTGATGAGGAACGCGAGCGCAACCGAGCCGACCGCGATCCCGCCAATCAGCCTCTCGGAAAAACGAAAGTTCCGTCCCAACAGGCCGTTGATGGCGGCGCCGGCGAGAGGCAAAAGAGGAACGAGCCAAATAAATCTATGCATGAAGTATATCTGTGATCAGCTACTGTTCTGAGCTTTGTTATTTGTACTTTGTACTTTGTTCTTTGCCGCGATCCAGAGGTTTCGGCTTAACTTGCAGGTCAAAGTACAAAGTTCTAAGCACAAAGTACCAAGGACAGCGCCTTACCACTTCAAAAGATCAATTTCATCAACCCAGATTGTTTCTTTGTTTCGGTAAAGCGCGATAACAATTCCCAGACCGATTGCCGCCTCAGCAGCGGCAACAACGATCACGAAAACTGCGAAGACCTGCCCGGCAACTGCATTCATGTTACCGGTGTCTTGCAGGTAACGCGAGAAAGCAATGAAGTTTAGATTCGCGGCATTAAGAATCAATTCAATGGACATAAAAATGACGATGATGTTGCGCCGCGTCAACACACCCGCTACGCCAATAATAAAGAGCAATGCTCCGATTACGAGAAATTTAGCAAGGTCCGGATGTTTGGCGTTCGCCAAGGTCACCGAAAGACGGCCACCTTCCTGAAGCAACAACGTAAATGCAAAAGCACAAAAAGTAAGCATAAGAGTATGACCAGCGCTTAGCTACCGCCCAGCCTGGATCTTCGCGAGTTCAGCATCGTGAGCCGCTTCTTTCTGTAAAACTTCCGGCGCAAGATCGTCCACGGCTGCTTCCTGTCTGAGCGTGCGCGCCAGCATCACGGATCCGATAATCGCAACCAACAAAAGCACGCTGGCGATTTCGAATGGGAGTGAAGCGTAGCGATAAAGACTGCCACCAACACGCTCAGTTTCTCTGGTAATTCTTGACGTACCTGTTCCCGCTTTGGGGAGACTCTGATCCTGTTCCTGACGCTGTGCGGCGGCCTCGGCTATTTTCGATTCGTCTTTCTTCTGTAACCCCTGAAAACCAGCCTGGAGTGCATAGAGAAGGCCACCGACCAGCAAGAAGCAGAAGATCAGACTGGTCGCCACCTGGCGTGGTCTATTGAAAATCTCTTCCCGCCCGCGCTCTTCCGCGCCCACATTGACCAGCATGATCACGAACAAAAACAGGACCATCACGCCACCGACGTAAACCAAAATCTGCACGCCGGCAATAAACTCCGCATGAAGCAGAATGAATAGCGCCGCCACTGAAACGAGAGATGAGATAAGAAAAAGCGCGCAGTGCACGGCGTTGCGCGCCATCACGGTTAGAAGGCCCGCGAAGATTGCGGCGATAGAAAAAACCCAGAAGAAGACCGCTTCCCAACCAGACAGAGTCATTTTCGATTTCCGCTTGCCAATTGCCGATTTAAGATCATTTCCGATTGCCAAATGCCGATTGCCGATTTGGTTTCATTTTCGGTTCCCGATTTTCCAATTGCCCATTCTTATTTGGCACCCGAGAACTTGACGCTGAAATGCGCGAACTCGCCATTATCGCCACCAACTCTTTGGCCTCAGCAAGAAGTGTTTCGACCCGCTTAGACTCCAAGAGTCCGCCTTCTATTATTAGCTCCATCCAAAAGGCGCTTTCATCTGCCTCTTCCTCAACAACACCCAGTTTTGCAATAAATTCTGCTCTTGAACGGCCACGGCACGCAGCCCGGTAATTAGCACCCACAGCAGTACCAGCCCGCACCAGTTGGCCTCCTATCGCCCTGCCCGCAACACTGTTTGGCAAAGCGGCAACAAGCTTGAGGATCCGCAGCGCAAAGAGCTTTGTGCGTGTTTTCAAATCGTTAGCATTCATAAGTTTGCCGGTGGGGACAAACAATGCGCTTTAGCTGCACTTCAAATTGGCAATCGGAAATCGCCAATTGGCAATTAACTTCTGTATTTCACCGTCTCGCGTCCCTGCTCTAGCATCTCGCGGTTCCAGACAAAGCCCGCGCGCGAATAGGTGGCTAGCTCGAAGTCTTGAGTCAATTCCAGACAGTATGTCGGACAAGCTTCCTGACACAAGGCGCAAAACATGCAGCGCGATGTGTCGAAGATAAACTCATCGAGTACCTTCTTCTTGCGTGGCTTGCCGGCAACGATGATTTCGACATCCATCGCGATCACGTCGATACAGTCTTCCGGACAGGCAATAGCACAGAGGTTGCAGGCGATGCATAGCGTGTCGTGCGTTTCCGGATCCATGTTCAGACGCGGCGCGCCATGAAAACGCGGCGCCACGTCAGGACGAACCTTGGGATACTGCTCTGTATAGATGCCCTTGCCGGCAACGGAATCTTTATCGGTAGCGGCGCCAATGTTGTATTTGAAGGTAAGCGCCAGTCCTTTTAGCAGATCTATCAAGAAAAAGCGCTTGAGCTTGTTGATGAACTTTGGTTTTGGAACTTTAACTAAAGGCATAAGTGAATTTCCGATTGCCGATTTCAGATCTGCGATTTCAAATCAGTGAACTGGTCTTTGGACTTTGGTCTTCGTCTTTGGTCTTTGATTCCCTCATCCTTCGCTTGCTGCCGGAGCAGTCGCCGGAACCGCCGGCCTGCCCTGCGGCAGGTTCACCAGTTGGATGTTCCTTCGCTGGCTCTTCAGATTGAAATCCCGAGAGCGCCAGTTAATTCTCGCTAAAAGAGCGCCAGTGATGAACAAACCGGCAAGACCAAAGATAATCATCAATACCTTGCCCGTGGCTGTGAGGTTCAACCCTCCCGAGATCGACTCGATGGTCTTGAAATTTCGCCAACCATCCAACGCTTGCACAAGAAAGATCCCAAACGCAGAAAGGCCGATATTGATTAGCGCCGAGGGGATCAACCACTTCCAACCGATATCCATTAATTGGTCGTAACGGAAACGTGGCAAGGTCCAGCGCAGCCAGAAATAGAGATAAAGGACTCCTATCAACTTTATGACAAAGAACAGAAGGCTGACTATAACATAGAGGTTGTGATAGCCCTTGGCTTCAGTAAAGCCATAAACAAACGGAAAGTACCAACCACCAAGGTAAACCGACACTGCCACTGCTGATACGACCAGCATCGCGGCATACTCGGCCAGAAAGAACAGCGACCAGCGAAATCCGGAATACTCAGTGTGGAAGCCGGCGACGAGTTCTGATTCAGCCTCAGGCAGATCAAATGGCGCGCGATTGTTTTCGGCAATGCCGCTGACGAGAAAGATCAGAAAGCCGACCGGTTGATAAACGACATACCAGATAGAATCGGCGCCCTGTGCATTGACAACTCCAGAGAGAGAGAGCGTGCGGGCAAACATCAAGGCGCCGATTAGCGACAGCCCCATGGCTACTTCGTAAGAAATCATTTGTGCACTGGAACGCAAGGCCCCAAGCAACGCATATTTCGAGTTCGAAGACCATCCGGCAAGAATCAATGCCAGCACACCAACGCTGGAAACAGCCAGCACGAACAGCAGACCTATGTTTATGTCGGTGATAACACCCCAGTCAGGAGCAAAAGGGATTACGGAAAAAACAATAAACGCGGCAGCGACGGCGATATACGGGGCAAAGAAAAAGACCCAACGATCCGCCATTTCGGGAATGAAATCTTCTTTGGTGAGCAGCTTGATAGCGTCGGCGATTGGCTGCAGCAGACCCCATGGACCAACTCGCATTGGTCCTAGTCGCGCCTGCATAAACGCCGAAATCTTTCGCTCCAGATAAGTCCCATACGCAACCCAAAACGCTACGATGGTAACGACCAGTCCGATTTGAATGAACGGCCAGACGACGTAATTGACTGTCTCAGGGCGGAAAAACTTCAGTAGCAGCTGATCGACAAAATTTATTGGCGCAAAGAGAGCGAGCATTCTCATAACCATCTATCGATCAATCTCGCCAAGCACAATATCCAGGGTTCCAATAATCGCAACAACATCGGCAACCAAATGTCCCAGGCACAACCCTTTTAGCGCCTGAAGATTGATCAGTGATGGAGGTCGAACGCGAACACGCCACGGTTGTGCCGTGCCGTCCGAAACAAGATAGCACCCAATCTCCCCTTTTGGGCCTTCAATCGAGTGATAGTAATCGCCCACGGGCGGCCGCACCACCTTTGGCAGTTTTGCGTTCACTGGACCATCGGGTAATTTCTCTAACGCCTGAACGATGATCCGCCGGGCTTGCCTCATCTCTTCGAGCCGGACAAGGTATCGGTCATACGTGTCGCCGTTTTCTCCCAGCGGAATATCAAAATCCATGTCCCCATACGCCGCATAGGGGCGAGCCCTTCTCACGTCCCATGCCACACCTGAGCCACGTAATGCGGGACCAGACAGCCCGATCGCAATCGCGTCCTCAGCGGAAATTACCCCGATGCCAACGGTGCGACTGAGCCAGATGCGATTCTCGGATAGGACTGTCTCATATTCATCAAGGCGTTTCGGGAAGTTGTTAACGAAGCGGCGCACGTCTAATTCGAAATCATCGTAGGCATCGTTTGGCATGCCACCGATGCGCCACGCGTGACACGTCAAACGCGCGCCAAACTGTCGCTCAAAAATCTTAAGAACCTCTTCGCGTTCCCGCAGTGCCCAGAGCAGCACGGTCACTGCGCCAATGTCCAGCGCGTGCGTCGCTAGCCAGAGCAGATGCGAGGCGATTCGATTGAGTTCGGTAAGGATTGTGCGCAGGTAGTGAGCGCGCGGCGGAACTGCAAGACCCATCATCTGCTCAACCGTCTCAACCCACACCAGGCCGTTAGATACCGCGGCAATGTAGTCGAGACGATCCCAGTATGGCGCAATCATCGGGTACGTGCGATTCTCGGCAATCTTCTCCATACCACGATGCAGGTAGCCGATATCGCAATCAAGATCGATAACCGTCTCGCCGTCGAGCTTCAAGATGACGCGGAGCACACCATGCGTAGACGGATGCTGCGGCCCCATGTTGAGCACCATTTCCGGGCTATCAAGCAACGTCTCCTGGGTTGTGGCGATTTCTACCTGGTGCATATAAGCCTATGCTACTGTGGGTCCGACTTCAGCGGGCAAATAACAACCTGTAACGCTCCATGGCTCGATTATCAAGCCAATCTCCGTTGCATCCCCGCTCTCCCGCCTTTGTACAAGTTTAGTAACAATCGCCTGGGCAGCGCTCGCTTTGTTCCAAACGTTGCGTGGCGCTGCGGTCTCCGTCAAGACGAAACCAGCCACCTTTGCCGCATCCGGCGTATCAAAAACTTTGGCTCCATATTGAGCAGCAATCTCTTTTGGCGTCATCTCAAATTTCCGATTTTCGATTGCCGATTTTCGATTTGATCCTTCGAAAGAATCGCTCAACCTTGAAAGACAAATCGGCAATTGGCAATCGGCAATCCAAAATCACTTATCTTTCGGCATCACTTCCTTACCACCCTGGAAAATATCACGCATCATGCGCTCTTGTGGCACGGAAAGTATCTCCAGGCCATACGCGCGCCGCTGCTCCAACTGCTCGCGTTGCACGTCAGTCATTTCTGGAAGATGTCGCTTCGTCCACTCGTTTTCGATGAACTCCAGCGGATAGTCTTTCCTGAGCGGGTGGCCTTCCCAGTCTGGCGGCAGCAATAAGCGTCTCAAGTCCGGATGGTTTCTAAAAGTCACGCCGAAAAGATCGTAGACCTCGCGCTCCATCCAGTTTGCAGCCGGCCAAACACTCGTGACACTTTCCACCCCAGCTTGCTCAGTTATGGAAACCTTCAAACGCACGCGTTCGTTCGCGGGGATCGAATAAAGGTTATAAACAATTTCAAGCGTAGTCTCTGCTCGAAGCGGAAAATGAACACAGGTCAGGTCTGAAAGATAATTGAAGGGAGTTTCGCCGTCTCGTTTCAGGAAATCGCAAACTTCTACAATGTACGGGGGTTCGATTCGAATCGACACTTGTCCCAGAAACTCCACAGCCTCAATGACCACGCCATCAAACCGGCCTTTGAGCTTCTTGACGGTTGGGTGACTCGAAGCGTCTACAGGTTTCGGGCCTTCCTCTTTCTTCTTGACGGGAGCCTTCGGCGCACCTGGCGCTGCTGCGGGCGTTTGACTTGCTGCTTTTTCGCTTAAAGATTCTTTGACTGCAGCGACACGACTCATAGCCTGCTCGACCATCGCAGCCTTTTCTTCGTCGGCTCCGGAAGCTGCGCCTGCGTGGGGAATAACCGAGGCCGGTGGTGTTGCAGCCGTATCGTCCCGCTTTGATGCGTTTGGCTCACTCGGCGGAAGTGTTTCTGGCTCCTTCTTATCT
>JBGPNE010000001.1:0-39983 GCA_041487335.1 Pyrinomonadaceae bacterium | reverse complement strand
GTCGCGAGTTCATCAAAACGCTCGGCAGCAAAACCTCTGCCCACCACTCTGACCGCCCAATTCAGCTTGTATCTTCGCGCTCCCCTACGGTCAATGGGACCAGGTCGCTCGTTCGCGGTTCCGATACCGTCGGACATTGCCGCACCGCCTTCAGAGGTGTCATGGAAGAAACAACTTCTTGCCTTCCGACAATGCGAATCAGCTTCACCTTGCAAAGTTTTATTGATTTTTCGAGCGTGGCCGATAGCAAACTTGCCAGTTCGGTGAACCTACTGGTTCGGCTCGACTAGCATTTGCGCAATAAGGTTACTGAGACGGCGTGCTTTGGCTAACGCTGACCCCGCTCTTTTGGATGCGGAAAGCTTATCTTGCAGGCTGGCCGTCGACTCAAACTGCAAGTGGTGCGCAGACTCCAAGACGTCCAGTTCATTTTCCAAAGAATGGACGAGGCTAGCTATCTTTTTAAGCTTAGCATCAGTAATGTTCATGTCACGTGGCCATCGCCCGAGTTTTCCAGGTGAACTTGGTTACGAGCTTGGGGGCTGGAGGAGTTTGGCGATCGTCGAGTCTAGCCTCGCGTCAACTTACTGTCAACCCCAGTGACGTTATGCCGCACAGCTTCCAGGACCGCCTCGTTCGGGATACGATTCAACCTCATACACAAACGCCGGCACACCTAGCTCATTGCGCGTGACAATGCCCGTTTGGCTGCCGGAAGTGGCGCCAATTCCATCCATCTCTGTAATGTAAATGGGACTGGTTCAAGACGCTCTTTAAGCGGGTGTCCAACTCATGATCACACCCTTGACCCTCCTCGTCGGGAGCCTCCAGGGAAGATTATTGACATCAATTAGTGCCCATGTTAGGGTGGCGTCATATTGAGGTTCGCCTCCAATAGTTAACGAAATGGTTCGATTTGTGCTTGTAGCGTAAGCCCGTTGCAAGTGCAGGTTGTGTTCAAAGCTCACCGGTTCTTCCAAGCCGCTAGGCCCCTAACGACATAGCTCATCCATAACTGTGATCGCCGCAAAAGCCCTCCAAGCGGCACCTTTACAAGTTACGCGCCCCTTTGAGTGAGCGGACATCCTGTCCCCCCTAAGAGTCCCCGCAATCTTAGTTGAAGCTAGCTACGAACAAAAGGTGATATATATATGAATAAGCTCCTTATAGCCTACGCAATGATTGGCGCGACCTTTTTTGGGGCAGGCTCTTACACCGTACTATCCCAGACCCCAGGCGAACCAGAGTTACCCAGAGTCCTTCTATCAACTTCATTTCCGGCAACGAACGGTGTGATCCTTAACGTGCCCGCGGGCGGTAACCTTCAAGCTGCCCTGGATAGCGCCCGGTCCGGCGACACTATAGTCCTTCAAGCTGGAGCCATATTTACCGGAAACTTTATTCTGCCGACCAAGACCGGAGGCGACTGGAACATCATCCGCACATCGAACCTCGCAGGCATTTCGACCGAAGGTACTCGCGTCTTTGCAAGTCAAGCGGGGGCAATGCCCAAGATAGTTACGGCCAACGCGGCGCCGGCGCTTGCGACCGCAGCTGGCGCACACCACTACCGGCTTGTCGGGCTTGAAATAGGAATCGCTGCCGGAGTCGCAACCAATTACGGAATAGTGTGTCTCGGTGATAGCAGTCAAAATAGCCTGGCGCTGGTGCCACACGACATCGTGATCGATCGATGTTTCATCCACGGCAATGCTACGGGCGACGTTTCTCGTGGCGTTGCGCTAAACAGCGCTTCCTCGGCGGTGATCGATTCCAACATATCCAGCTGTCATGGCTTGGGCTTCGATACCCAGGCCATAGCCGGATGGAACGGTCCTGGCCCGTTCAAGATCGTCAATAACTTTCTTGAAGCGGCAGGCGAAAACGTAATGTTCGGGGGCGCTGATCCTCACGTCCCTAATCTCGTCCCATCCGATATTGAGTTTCGACGTAACCATTGCTCTAAACCTCTCTCATGGAATCCAGCCGATTTGAGCTATGCGGGCATTCATTGGTCGGTCAAGAACCTCTTCGAGTTGAAGAATGCTCAACGCGTTCTCGTTGATGGCAATGTGTTCGAGCATTGTTGGGTAGATGGGCAAACGGGGTTCATTATTGTTCTTACGCCGCGCAACCAGGACGGAACCGCTCCATGGTCGGTAGTCCAGGACGTGACGTTTACTAACAACATCGCCCGCCACGCGGCTGCGGGTGTCCAGTTTCTCGGTCACGACAACCTCCATCCGAGCCAGCAAGAACAGCGCATCAAAATCAAGAACAATCTGTTCCACGATATAGGCGGAACAGTTTGGGGCGGAAATGGAAGACTATTCCAACTGGTAGATGGGACGGCAGATGTTCACATCGATCACAACACCGCAATACAGACATCCAATATTGTGAGTGCCGATGGAACGCCGGATACCGGATTTGTTTTTACCAACAACATCACACCTCATAATGATTACGGAATTATGGGTTCGGGGCACAGCATCGGTAATGATTCACTGAGTTATTACTTCCCAGGCTGCTACTTCAGCAAAAACGTCCTCATCGCGGGCCCAGCCAGTGTGTATCCGTCCGGCAACTTTTTTCCATCTTCTATCAATGAGGTACACTTCGTAGACGTATTGAGTGATAACTATCGACTGACAACCAGCAGTCCGTACAAGAATGCCGGAACAGATGGTTTCGATATCGGCGCGGATCAGGATGCCATCGAGGCTGCAATTGGAGATCTACAACCACCGCCGCAGTCCAATCAACCGCCTCAAGTGAACATTTCATCATCTGCTACGGTGGGTACTGCGCCGTTTGTTGTCGACCTTACCGCAAACGCATCCGATCCAGACGGCACTATCGTTTCTTACAACTGGGACTTCGGAGATGGGCAGGTATCTGCGGCCTCTTCGTTGTCCCACGTATACCAGACGCTGGGGACATTTACCGCTCGCGTAACAGTGACCGATAACCTGGGCGCAAGAACCAGCGCTACAGTGGTGATCACGGTGAGCAATCAACCATTGCCACCGGGCAGCGAGATTGTGATGTACGCATCGGCGGCGCCGGTGCGATCGGGAGGATGGAATCAGTTGACGGACTTAACGGCGGCCGGAACGAAATGCTTGTGGAACCCCGATGCCGGTGCGCCCAAGTTGACGATGCCTCTAGCCAACCCTGCCGATTATTTTGAGATGTCATTTTATGCGGTGGCGGGTCGCGCGTATCGGCTGTGGATGCGCGCCAAAGCTCAGGACGACTCTCCATATAATGACTCTGTGTTCTTACAATTCTCGCGAAGCGTGGACAGAGCAGGAGCGCCAGTGTTTCGCATCGGCACTACCGATGCAACTACGCTGAATCTGGAGGACTGCGCTGGATGCGGGCTACAGGGATGGGGATGGCAGGACAACGGCTGGGGCGTTGGGGTGATGGGCCCCCTGGTCTATTTCTCTAGCACTGGACCCCAGACTGTTCGTGTGCAAGCTCGTGAAGACGGATTGATTGTTGACCAAATAGTACTATCTCCACAGGCATTTCTGAACGCGTCGCCCGGCGCGTTGAAGAATGACACCACTATTCTCCCGGAGTCGAGTGGACTATCCGTTACCAATATCTCGGCGGTTACTCCCCCCTTTGGACCGTTTGGCGGGGGAACCAACCTTGTAATCAGCGGCGGCGGATTTGCTTCAGGAGCAACGGTGACCATTGGTGGCGTCCCTGCCACTTCAGTTCATGTGGAGGGCTCAACGTCAATTGTTGCGGTCACTCCGAATCATACCGAGGGAGCGGTCGACATCGTCGTGACCAACGCAGACGGGCAGAGCGCCGGTCTTTTAGGTGGCTTCACCTACTTAGCCGTTAACCAACCACCGCGGGTGAGTATTACCGCCCCGACAACATCTGGAGTAACTCCATTGACCGTCGACCTAACCGCAAATGCGCTGGATCCGGACGGCGTGATTGCTGCATATCGCTGGGCCTTTGGCGATGGAGAGACATCTACGCTATCCGCCGTATCTCATCTATACCAGGTGCCAGGCATGTTCACCGCTCGAGTGACCGTGACCGACAATCTGGGAGCGACTGCTAGCGCCTCAGTCTCAATCACGAACGCTGCTCCAGCGCCGGCGGTTAGAGTGCTCAACCCGAACGGCGGCGAGATCCTTCTATTTGACTCCACATGCAATATCGCATGGTCGGCTACCGGCTTCATTCCCACTCGCCGTGATATTCATTTGACTCTCAACGGCGGCTCGACCTGGACCGTTCTGGCATCCGGGCCACCAGGTATTGTCACCAGCTTTAGTTGGAGGGTTCCAAGAACTGCAACGACCTCTGCACGAATTAGAGTCCGTCTCTGGGATGCCAGCGGGGCATATGTCGAAGACACTAGCGACCAGGCCTTTGCGATTCAAAGAAAACGGAAATAGAGCTCCAGCCGGATGAACCTCTCGACTGATCTTGTGCCGATCCTGTAAACGCTTCCAGGATCGGCACAATGTTTTTTCAAACCACTTCAACTGCCCTCCCTTTCACACTGCCTTGGGGGGTAACCACTCCGAACCCGCTAATCAGGTGTCTTAGCGGTCAGCGCTAACACTCCTTCGTTCCCGAAGAGTGTTTTGATCCAGGCTTCATCACAGCTTTTTTGCAAGCGTTAGGCGGTTGCGATTGTAGTAGAACCATGAGGGAGCAAAATTGTGGCTGCCTCTTACCAGCGGGCAACGGTGAACTCCTGTTGCAAGCCAACCTCTAGGGCGGCGTTTCCACCATCCTCAGAGGAGTGGCCCTGTTGGGGTTCTGCCGCGAATCTGAACCGAGTCACCGGACGCTAAAAAACCTAACCAGCCAATTGATTGGCACGAATGAGGAAAGTCTCACCCAAATGAAATTCAGAAGCGCTTTCATTCTCATCACATTCCTGTTCGTGTGTGCTGCGTTCACTGAATTGCGAAAAGCGAGCATCCAGGGAAGCGACAAGTCCAACGATATCGTCGAGCGAGCAACATTGAGTGCGCAAAGTGGACCCGGTCTCGCGCCCTCGCAAGATAACCATTCATCTGGCGCATCTTTTCATCTCGAGCCCCTGTTGCTGTTGCTCCTGGGATCAGCTCTCTTTTCGATAGGCACTACGATCCAGCTCTTTCTTTCGCGAAAACTCAACCCCAGGTCCTTAGGGGCGGCGACAAGAAAACCGCCTACCCCGCAATGCTGAAATGCGGCGGTTCCCGAGGAGGTAATGATCAATGACAAGCTTCAGATCGCGAACTTTTACAGAATGCCTTCAGATCATTTGGCGCAGGAAGCTGCTCATTTTTTTGTTGGCGACCGGAATGTTGATCTCAACATTTTTTGTGATCCAGCGGCTCCCGAGTGTCTACGAGTCACGCGCGACCGTCGTTACTTCCGGTGCGTTGACCGACAGGCAAGCGGTTAACGCCCGTGTGGTGGCAACTACGGAACGGCTCACAAGCCGGGCGTTTCTGGAGCCGGTCATCAACCGATACGATCCCTACAACAGCGGCGGGAATATCGACGCTGCTGTAGCACAACTGCGCGAGGATCTAAAACTCGATACGACGTATCGCTCTGACTTTCCGGAGCGCCTCACCATTGCTTATCGCCATACGGATCCCGCGATTGCCAAAGAGGTGACCGTCGACCTGATCTCGGTTTTTGACAAAATGAACGAGGCTGTTGAGAAACAGGCCGCGGATAACGCGAACAATATTGCCTCCGCGATAGCGGATGTCGAGAACCGGTTGCGCGAGATGGGTAAGCTACGGGCCGCAACCGCCGCGCGAAGGGGAGCCGCCGGGCGCGCTGCGGGAGCGATG
Organism: Pyrinomonadaceae bacterium; assembly: GCA_041487335.1. Classification (GTDB taxonomy): domain Bacteria; phylum Acidobacteriota; class Blastocatellia; order Pyrinomonadales; family Pyrinomonadaceae; genus PSRF01. The sequence continues at coordinate 34,143 of JBGPNE010000001.1, read as the reverse complement.
AACACCGACCGGGCCCAGCGCATTGCGGCGACCTCTTCAATCGAGACGCTCACCGATAAACGATTCGCTCTGGAGCAGCAAATCGCCGAGCAGAATCGGCAGATTCAGGAACAGCAGAAGATCGTCAAGCTTGCTCCGAGTGATGCTAAGGCGAGTAGCTCCTACGGCGTCCTGCTTGTGCGAAAAGCAGAGCTTGAAGCGCAGATCAAGGATTACGGGACTCAATACACCGATAAGAATCCTAAGACCATGCAGGCGCGCAATCAGCTTAACGAAATCAACCGCCAGATCGCACAGCTCAGCGCAGGCGGCGATCAGGATTCAGCGCCCGTGAGTTCGGCGGAAGCCCGCGAGCTTCGCTCTATGCAGCGCGAACTTGCTCGAATGCAGACCGAGCTTGCTATCACTCAGCGTGAACTCGACCGTAAGAAACAAGGTGCTCCCAACTCGACAGGCGAGACGGCGATCTCCGCATCAATTCCGGCGGCGGCCGCCGGCAGCGGCGGCGAAGCGGCAGGGGAAATGCAGACTGATTATGAAACGCTGCGCAAACGCTACGACGCGCTTCTGACAAAGCAGGCCCAGTCAGAGAGAGCGCAGATTTCCACGGCGGGGCTCGACCCGGGAGTCTTTCAGCTCGTAGATGCTCCTACCCAACCGCGAATCCCCATCGGACCGAACCGATTCAAGTACAGAATGTTTAGTCTGGCGCTGGCTCTCGGAGTTGCACTGCTTGTCGCGTTTGCGCTCGAGATACCAAAACTCTACGCCATCACCGACGATCGTGACGTCGAGTATTACCTGGGAGTGCCTGTCATAGCTTTAATTCCCGAAACGGTAACTCCGGTCGAAGGCCGCTCACGTCAACTTCTGCTTGGCCGTGCAGTCGGCGCGGTACTCATTGTGGTGTTGGTGTCGGTTGTCATCTTTCTCATGACATATCTGCAGGTGTTTACGCATCTTGCCGCCTTGCTGCGCTGAGGAGTTTCTTGCAGCCCTGTTCTAAAGAGACGGATTGCCGAAAAGGATTAGAGGAGTTATGGGGAAAATATACGACGCTCTAAAGAAAGCTGAGATTGAAGGTCACCCGGCAGGATGGTCCTCCATTGCCGTTGAGGATTCTCCGGCACGAGCGACAACGAATGGCAAAAAGAACGGAGCACCCCAAAGGTGACTTCATAGACTATTCGCTCAACGCGCTTGATGCCGTTGAGATTGAAGAGCGAAACCGAGACGTAGCCGCTGCGCACGCTGCCCGCAGGATAGTCACCCAGCCGTCGCGCGAAGTCACAATCGATATGACGCGCATCGCTCCGACGTTGACCGCGTTCCACAATGTCAACACTCCTGCGGTCGAGGAATACAACAGGCTTGCGATCGCGCTCATTAGAACGGCAGGCGAAAGGCCCATTAAACGAGTGCTTGTGGCATCGGCACAGCACGGCGAAGGGCGCACATCGATCACATTGAATCTAGCGTGCTCGCTCGCGCGTGCGCAACGCGCGGTGCTGGTTGTGGATACGGACTTGCACCGCCCATCGCTTCTCCGTTTCCTCGGATTGAGCGCAGACATTGGTTTGACAGATGCACTCAAGAAAGAGCTACCGGCTGGCTCGGCGGTTATTAGCATTCAGCCGTTTGGCTTTGATGTGTTGCCTACCCGTGAACAGGTTAAGAATCCCGCAGAGCTATTATCGTCGCACTCCTTTGGAGAAATGCTAGAGCTTGTCGAACCTAATTATGACTTCATCTTGTTCGACTCCCCCCCGCTTTTGACGGTAGCCGATTCCAGCCTGCTGATCCGCCACACAGACGCGGCGGTGCTGGTGATCCGCGCGGGCAAGACGACGTCGGGACAGATCGGCAGGGCGGTTGCGCCGCTCGCGCAGGAAAAGATCCTGGGAGTAGTACTCAACCGCGCTGCTTAAGTGCGTTTCCCGTTCTCGTTCGCGTGGTGGTCAAGGCGCGGTTCGTCTGCGTTGTTCGACCAGGCTCGAATCGCCACTAAGCGAAGAGGTTTTGTCCATGTTGTCGAGGAATCACTCACGAACGCTTTCGCTCTTGATCCTTGAAAGCATACTAACGTGCTGTTGCGGCATCGTGGCGGTTTACATTCGATTCGACTCGGACGCGCCGAACGTACTTGTCGGCGGAAGGGGAGTGCTGAAAATCCTGTTGATGATTGTAGTTACACAAGCTTCCTTTTATCTGTTCGATCTCTACGATTTTCGAGAGATACGGAAGCCCGGAGTCCTGTACATACGCACACTTCAGGCACTCGGACTCACCTCGATTGTTCTGGCGGTTATCTTTTACGCCTTCCCGGAGATGCTGTTTGGGCGAGGCGTGTTTCTGATCAGCTTGATGTTCATGCTGAGCACAATGATCTTGTGGCGAATCTTCGTCATGTGGCTTCTAGGCCATCCAAGACTTGCCGAGCGAGTACTCATCCTGGGTACCGAAAGCAATGCAATAGACGTAGCGCGCGAGGCACTTGATCGCCCCGAGCAAGGATACAAAATAATCGGATTCGTGGGCGATGACCCGAAGTTAGTAGGGCAAAGCCTTATCAATCCGCGAGTGCTGGGACTGACCGATGACCTTCAGCAGATAGTGAATCGTTATCACATCAATCGCATCGTGCTTGCAATTAACGAGCGGCGCGGCCGAATGCCTCTCGGTTCGTTGATTGAGATGAAACTGCGCGATGGGCTGGCGATCGAAGAATCGGATTCGTTTTACGAGCGACTGACCGGAAAAGTCAGCACCGGAACGCTACGGCCCAGCTGGCTGATTTTCTCAGGGCCCTCGCGGAGAGTGATGTTTTACAGCCAGCTGCGAAGGCTTCTGGACGTCTCACTGTCGGTAGTGGGGCTTCTTCTGTCGATGCCGATAATGGTGCTCACGGCTATCGCGATCAAGCTCGATTCGCGCGGGCCTATTCTTTATCGACAGACGCGGGTGGGCCAACGGAGTCGAACCTTCACAATCATGAAGTTTCGTTCGATGCGAGTCGACGCGGAGCCCGAAGGAGCTGTGTGGGCTGAAGAGGACGACCCGCGCATCACGAGGGTTGGGCGCGTCACTCGCAAGCTCCGGATCGATGAACTGCCTCAGTTCATTAACATCATTCGCGGCGATATGGCCTTCGTCGGTCCAAGGCCAGAGCGTCCGGAGTTCGTAGCCCAACTCGAGCGCGAGATCCCATATTACTCTCAGCGACATTTGGTTAAACCCGGTCTAACCGGATGGGCACAGATTCGTTATCCCTATTGCGCATCGGTCGATGACGCTATTCAAAAGCTTCAGTACGACCTCTATTACATTAAAAATCAGTCGCTGTTGCTCGATGTGATTACTTTGTTTGAGACAGTCAGGATAGTCCTTTTCGGAAGGGGAGCTCGCTAAAAAGGCGATGAAATTGCGCCGAACGGGGACAACATCGATCGGACCTCAATCCTTTCAACTGGAGGAATCATGAGAACCAACACATTTGCATTGAGAACAGCCAGCCTTGCGATGATTGCCATATTCGTGTTCGTGGCAGGCCCTTCTTCGCTAAGAGCGGGTCAATCGCAAACAGCGTCGCCGGCCGGCGCTTCACATTTTGGGCCGGCGACGCCTCCTCGGTCCGTATTACCTCCCGATCCCGGCGACGATTACTTCCGAGCGATCTATCGCGACTTCTATAACAGCTACAAGCTTGGTCCGGAGGATCAGCTAGCGTTGCGGGTTAAAGGGCAGCCGGACTACTCCATCGAACAGTTGACGATCTCGCCAGTCGGCCGGATCTATCACCCGCTGCTTGGCGACATCGACGTCGCCGGTATGACCGTTCCAAAACTCACGGAGAAATTAACGATTGAGTTGAGCCAATACATAATCGAGCCGAAGGTAAGCCTATCCCTCCTTTCCGCCAACAGCGCGAAGATAGGCGTGCTTGGCGATGTCACCCATCCCGGCGTCGTGGTGATGGCAAGGCCGATGACCGTCCTCGACGCAATCTCAGCTTCGGGCGGAATCTCCGATACCGGCAGTAAGTCCGATGTAACTGTGCTGCGCCAGATTGGTGGGGGGCGATCGCTAATAAGGAAGGTCAACCTTAAACGGATACTCGAAGGCAAAGCCGAACCGGAAGAAAACCTTGCGCTTGAAGCCGGCGATACGATCATCGTGCACGGCAACACAAGAAAAAAGTTATCTACCATTACGGCAATGCTGGGCTTCGGGAATTTCCTCGGGTTTGTTCGGGGCTTTTGAAATGCTCATCAGAAATAATCGTCAAACCGGAGCCTCGGGCGAATCGCATTTCTCGCCTTGGGCGGCGCACCTCAACGCAGCGCTGAGTGCTGGAGGGCCCATGAGAAAAGACAGAAATGCGGGCAGGCCAACGCCGCTTGCAGTTTTTGTACGCCGCCGGCTCGAAGAACTAGAGCTCAAACAGTCAGACTTTTGCAGGTTGACCGGCTTCGATCAAGGACTGCTGTCTAAGATACAGAACTCCATCATCACCAGTTTGAGCCTTGAGAGCACGCTTAGACTCGCCCTCGGACTTAGTGTCTCACCCAGGGTGATATTCGGCCTCACCGATCGAACTGATCTGCAGGATCTGGTCATGAAGGCCTACGCGTTGGAATTCTTCCCAGAGCTGAGCAAGATGAACGGCGTCGAGGTTCCCGGTTCCGTGTTCGAGATAGCAAGCATGGCGTTTTGTGCTTACGCGATGGGCCGAAGCCTTGCTCCTGTTTACTCGATCTTGTCTTACCTGACTGCTGTTCGACGTGGCTCGAGGGAGAAACAAGAACCGAGCGCGCAAATAGCGGAGGCTTACGGCTTATGAATGAGCAAAAGCTGCGGGTGATCGTGTTGACTCAGGGAGGATGCGAACTCGCGATCAAAAGGCTGCTGAAACTTGAATGCGCTGAAGTTGCAGGCATATTTGTCGAAACAGATATCCTGCGCCATCGGAGCCTTCGAGAAAAGATTGCTCGATCAATCCGGTATGACGGCTATGCCGCCACCTTCAGAAAGGTCGGGCGCAAAATGCTGGGAAAGGGCGGCCTCTATGATGACGGCATAAAGTCAATTGCAGTCAGCCGCGATCATTTACGAGAGTTGGCGGACGAGAACGGCATACCCGTGCATTTTGTTGACAACTATCACAATAAACATTCAATGGCCCTGATGAAGGGAGCAGATTCTGATCTGGGAATAGTGCTCGGAACAAACATCCTCAAGGAATCGGTGTTCAAAATACCAAGGCTGGGATCAATCAACTTGCACCAGGGTCTTGCGCCTTACTATCGCGGCGGCCCGTCGATTTTCTGGGAATTGCGAAATGGCGAGCGCGAAGTAGGGCTGACGGTTCACTTCGTTGCATCAAAAGTCGATACCGGCGACATCATCGTGCAGCGGACTGTTCCGCTTGAATACGACTATTCGTATCAACTCGATTACGAAGCATTCATCGACGACTACCGTCAGAAGCTCAGGGTGCCTTGCGGCAACCTCGTGGCCGAGGCGGTACGAATGATCGCCGAAGGCACCGCTGCGCCGCGCCCGCAGGAAACAACCGTGGGCAAGCGGTACCGGCTGCCGACGAAGAAAGAAAAGGACGAACTGCGGAGAAGCCTGCGCGCGCGACGTCGTGTTGATGCCGGTTACGCGCTCGCCCAGAAAATGAACAGCGGAGACTAATGAAACAGACAGTCCTCAATCTGCTGCGCGCTACCGGCGCATTCGCCCCGTTTAGAATGGCTAATCGGGACAAGGCGCTTATTCTCACTTACCATCGGTTTAGTCATACGGGCGATGGTGGCACAACTTCAGCCCGCGCATTTGCCGAGCAACTCCATTACCTGACAACTCATTACCGGATTGTTCCCCTATCTACGCTGGCCGAGTATCTGTCGCGTGGCGCGCGTCTGCCGGCGGGCACCGCCTCAATCGCGATTGATGATGGCTACCGGGATGCTTATGAAATTGCGTTTCCCATCCTCCGCGAATACAACGCCCCGGCGACGCTCTTCGTTGTCACGGAATTCCTTGATCGGAGGATATGGCTCTGGACTGACAAAATGCGCTTTCTGGCAACGCACGCTGGATCTGAGAACTTCAATATAACGATAAACAATCCCTCGCTGCATACAGGGCTTGACGACCACAAGTCCCGCATCGAGGCGGCCTCGCAAATCAACTCCGCGCTCAAGCAGTTACCTGATGACGTAAAGGAAGGGGTGATCCTCCGAATTGCGTCGTCGCTCGGCGTCGAATTACCTGATGGACCGCCCGACGAGTATGGCCCAATCACCTGGGAGCAGGCGCGCGAAATGGACGCCGCCGGCTTTCAAATCGGTTCGCACACCACCACTCATCCCATACTCACCAATGTTACCGACGAGCGTTTGCGCAGGGAGTTATGTGATTCGCGCTCGCGGCTTGAAGCGATGCTCGGACGCAAGGTCGATCTATTCTGCTATCCCAACGGCGATTACGACGAGCGGGTCTCGCGGGCCGTTCGCGCCGCCGGGTACAGATCCGCAGTGACTGTCGATGCAGGTCTTAATGAAATTGCCAGCGACATGTTCCGGCTTCGGCGAGTTCACACAGACAACAATCTCGCGCGCTTCATTCAATGCACCAGTGGATTCGAAGAAATCAAGAATCGCCTTGTCTACGCTCGCAGAGGAGCAGTGGCAGGGCAAACTCATTAAGCGGTTATGAGCCAAATAAGCAAGACTATCAATCCGCAATTGGCAAACGAGCAGGTCGCCGGTGATGCTAACAGCAGTTCACTTGGGGCACGGCACGCGAAATCGCTCAATATCGGCAAATCGCGCGGTGCGCATCGAATTGCTTTCGCTGGCCTCTATCTGTTTACGCTTCTTCTTTATATCCGCCCAAATGAGATGTTCCCGGAGGTGCTGGGCACCTTCCCGATTTCCAGAATAATCGCAGCCGTCGCGATAGTCGCGTATCTGGCGTCTAAACCCGGGAGCGGAGAGCCCCTGACTATTCTGCCGATCGAACTAAAGCTGTTGAGCGTCATCGCGGTGCTCGGGGTGTTGTTTGCGCCGCTGGCCGCTGCGCCTATGGATAGCGTTGACGTCCTGATGGACATGTTCATCAAGGTGATAATTATCTTCGTGCTGATGGTGAATGTGATTACTACGCGCGACCGGCTTCTTTCGATGATGAATCTGGTAGTGGTGTGCGGGAGCATTTTCGCCGTCCTGGCGATCAAGAGCTATTTAGTAGGCGATTTCACGATAGTCGAGAAGAAGGATGTGGGGGTCGTTGGACTCAGGATAACCGGGGCCGTCGGAGGCTTCTTCGGAAATCCGAATGATCTGGCGACCAGCCTCGATTTGCTGTTGCCGCTCGCGGTCGCGCTTGCGCTGATAAGCGACGGATTGAAACGCATGCTCTACTTCGCTTGCGCCGCGGTGCTCACCGCCGGCGTGATTGTTACGTTCTCGCGCGGCGGCTTTCTGGGTCTGTTAGCGATGGGCGGCGTGCTGTTGTGGAAGGCGGGGCGTCAGAATCGCGCCAGCACTGCCCTGGCATTTGCTGTGATGTTCGGCGTCTTTGTGCTCGCGTTGCCGAGCGGTTACGCAGGCCGGATAACATCTATGTTCAACATAGGAGAAGATCCGACCGGCTCATCTCAGGCGCGTCGCGATCTGCTTGATCGCTCCGTCAGCGTCGCGGCCCATCATCCAATCGTTGGTATCGGTATTGGCAATTTCCACATCTATTCGATTCACGAGCAAGTTGCTCATAACTCATATCTGGAAATAGCGGCTGAGCTTGGACTGGCGGGACTGGTGGCCTACTTGCTGCTAATCCTGGCGCCGTTGCGGTCCTTGCGAAGAATTGAGCGCGAAACTGATGTTCAGGATTCAAGTCTTGTGGTCAAAGATCCCGGCGGAACCCGCAGACACGAGAGTCATTGCCTGAGCATTGCGATGCAAGCGGCGCTTTTTGCCTACATAGTTTGCAGTTTTTTCGGGTCAATACAGTATCAGTGGTTTCTCTACTACCCCGTGGCATATGCGATCGTGCTCCGCCGCATTCACGCGTCCGAGCAAGTTACTTCTGTTATCGCAGGCAATCGCGCAATCGAACCGCCGCACAACGGTGCCAGGCCGGTCGGAGTTATCTGGAGGGATAAAGCATCGGTCGCCGCGAGATCCCTGGCGGCCCGTGCGAGATCGTAGGCATTCATACACTGTCTTGTGGGTTCATCGATAGGTTGGGAGACGAGAGTGATCCAGGTCGAAATAGTCTTTGTGTTGTCGCTCGGGCTTATTACTTATTCTTGCCTTGGGTACCCGGCGCTCATCTTTGTTTTGAGTCGTCTACGCGAGCGCCCCGTTCGCAAGGCCGCCATATGGCCCCGCGTTTCGGTCATCATCGCTGCCTACAACGAGGAGCGGGACATCGCGATGAAGATTGAAAACACCCTCGCGCTGGAATACCCCGAGGAGTCCTTCGAAATCATTGTTGCAAGCGACTGTTCCACCGACGGCATGGATGACATCGTTCGCGGGTTTGCGCATCGCGGGGTCGTTCTGCATCGCCAGCCGGATCGGCTCGGAAAGACGATGGCTCAAAACAGCGCGGTGGAGGTTTCGACAGGCGAGATCCTGGTCTTCACCGATGCAACGACCGGTTATCACCGCGACGCCCTGCGCAAGATAGTTCGCTGCTTCGCAGATGCGGAAGTGGGCTGCGTGAGCAGTCAACTGACGTATGTTGATCGGTCGAAGACATCGATCGGCCGCGGGTGTCGCTCTTATTGGAGTTATGAACAATTCATTCGGGAATCGGAGAGCCGGCTGGGCTCGATGATAGGAGTCACCGGGTGCTTGTACGCCGTCCGCCGCACGAGTTACACCCCGCTCGAACACGATATGTGCAGCGATTTCGTGATTGCGTCAGAGATCCATATGAAGGGTCTAAGAACGGTCGACGAGCCTGAAGCGATCTCCATAGAAGATACAAACAATCGGAGCCGCGACGAATTTCGCATGCGGGTCAGAATAATGGAACAGACCATGAACGCTCTGAGCCGGTATCGCGAAGTGCTCAGCATTCGTCGTCACGGAATCTTTGCTTTTCAAATGATCTCGCACAAGGTTCTGAGGTATGCCGTCCCGGCGCTTCTCCTCGTTGCCTTGATTTCAAATCTGGTGATCGCCAACAGATCCGAAGTTTATCAAGCCACCATGGCGTTGCAGCTCGCATTCTACCTATCGGCGCTGCCCGGTTGGATTCTGGCGCGCTTCGGTGTACGGGTCGGGCTCCTGGCGCTCCCCTATTACTTCGTGCTTGCCAACGCCGCGATCATTGTAGCTTTTGTGAAGCACATCCGCGGCGAAGCCCACGTCGTATGGGAACCGTTGCGCGAAACCAATCAATCGAACACAAACATGTCAGCGGCCAGGGCAGGGACCGGAAACGCGGGATAACAGCCAACGAAGGACAATAAGATATATGCTCGCACGACTCGCACAACTGAAGAGAATTCGCGGAAAGAGCGGGCGGGAGCTACGTGTTCGTGGCTGGCAAGAACTCGCGAAGCTCGGCGAACGTGTCCTCAGGTTGTCGGAAGGCGAGATGAGCGATCGGGCGTTTCTTAGTTACATCAAACCCGCCCACGTCGGCGATTCTGCCGAAGCGGCCGCCAACCGTATCGCAAACCGGGTTCATGATTCGATCTTCTCGAATCCTCATCAAGGTCACTCGTTTTTCCCTTCGCTTAGCCACCGAGAGGAAATCGTGGCCAGAATGAGCCGGGAATTCCAGCCAGAGCGACAGAAGATAATCGAGCGCGCGGCGCGCGCGAGCCGGGGTCGCTTCGATCTCCTGGGCTTCAAAGACCTCAGCTTCGGAGACCCTCCAGACTGGCTCCTGGAGCCGATTTCCAGTAAGCGTACGTCGCTCGATCATTGGAGCAAGATCCAGTATCTCGATCCGATGGTGGCCGGCGACAAAAAGATAACCTGGGAGTTAAACCGGCATCAGCATTTCGTAACGCTCGGCCAGGCCTACTGGATGACTAACGATGAAATATATGCCGAAGCGTTCATTGCTCAAGCTACATCGTGGATGGATGCGAACCCACCCAAGCGTGGCATAAATTGGGTGAGCAGTCTCGAGCTTGCGCTTCGATCAATCGCATGGCTATGGGCTCTGCACTTGTTTGCCGGATCTTCTCGGCTGACTTCCCAATTTGAGTTGCGTCTGTTCAAGAATCTTCTAACTCACGGACTGCATCTTCAGTCATATCTATCGCACTACTTCAGCCCAAACACTCACCTGACGGGCGAGGCTCTTGGATTGTTCTATCTGGGGACAGCGCTGCCTGAACTGCAATGTGCCGAGACCTGGAGAACTCTCGGTCTGGGAATAATGCTCGACGAGTTACCTCGACAGGTCCGCAGCGATGGGGTCTACTTCGAGCAGGCGACTTACTATCATCGCTACACGGCGGATTTTTACACGCATCTGCTGATCCTGGCTCGCGCGAGCAACACCGCTCTTCCTGAAGAAGTGGAAGAAAAACTCGCGAAAATGATTACTCACTTGATGTGGATAGGCCGGCCGGATGGCTCCTCGCCGTTGATAGGCGATGACGACGGCGGGCGGTTGATAGTTCTGGGCGGTCGCGAGCTGGACGATTTCCGCGATTCCATCGCAACCGCCGCGGCTCTATACGGCCGCGGGGATTGGAAGCGAGCAGCAGGTCAGGGCGCCGTTGAAACGCTGTGGCTTCTCGGTCCTGCCGGATTGGACCGTTTTGCTGAGCTTCAAATCGCCGAGCCGCGCACTTCATCGCGCGTCTTTGCGGAGAGCGGCTACGCCGTCATGCGCGATGGCTGGTCGGACCATTCAAGCTACGTAATGATGGATTGCGGACCTCACGGCTCGCTCGCGTTTGCTCATTCACACGCGGACGCTCTTTCCATTGAATTCGCCGCGCTCGGGAAACCCTGGATCGTTGATCCCGGCACGTTCACCTATACCGCAGATTCTGAATTGCGCGACTGGTTCCGTTCCACTCAAGCACACAATACCGTTACCGTTGATGGACAGTCTCAATCGGTTACCGGAGGGCCTTTTTCGTGGAAGCACGTTGCGAAAACGAAACTGGATGATTTCATCCTCGAAGATTCATTCGACTACCTGGAAGCTTCCCACGACGGTTATGGGAGATTAGCTGATCCCGTCAAGCACACGCGGACAGTCATAAGCCCAAAAGCAGGCGCGCGCCGCGACACCGCCTTGCTGCCTTCGTACTTGATCGTGCGGGATACATTCATTTCTTCGGGCATTCACGATTACGCGATCAGTTATCACCTCGCGCCGGGATGTTCGGCCTTTGCAATCGAGAACCAGGTGACTGTGACCCAACCTGGAGGGCGAAGGTTGAACATTGCTGTCTTCGGGCGATCAATGATTAGAGCGCAAATAAGGAGGTGCTGGTCGTCGCGTGCGTACGGCCAACGCGAGCAGTCGCTGGTCGTTGTCTTTGAAGGACGTGAGAAAGGGACGCAGGAATTTACGACACTCATCATCCCTGCTTACGACGGCCAATCAATCGCAGTGGATCGCCAGTCACTAGATTGCGCCGGCGCTCACGGCTTTCAGGTTATTTCAGATGTTGTACGCGACGTTGTGTTGTTCAGTGATGATGGGAGGCCAGTGGAATGCGGGGCGCTCACTGCTGCCTGTCGATTCGCGTGGGCGAGATTCGAGAGTGATACATTCGCAATCGGATTCTTGATTCGCGGGCACAGATTCGAAACCATCGATGGATTCGCCTTCCGCTCTGCAGCTCCTGTCCATCACTGCACACTTCGACGGACCGAGGATGGAATCGAAGGCACGCTCAACGGAGGAAATCTGTTTGACCTTGCCATAGGCGAACACACTCGGAAGACCGTTATCAACGGGACGGCCTTCGAAGTATCCCAGGCGGTTGCGCTGTTTGCCGGAGACGATTCCGGATGGGATTTGAGCAATAACTCCAGCGAGGCGATCAACTGATGTGCGGGATATGCGGCTTTGCCGTCCCAACCAATTCCAGCCACAGCATTGATGAATCGGTGCTTATCCGTATGCGCGATACCCTGGTGCATCGCGGGCCGGATGACGCGGGCCTATTCATGGATTCTCAAGCAGGCCTGGGACATCGGCGGCTATCCATCGTCGACCTTGGAGGCGGCCATCAACCGATGCCCAACGAGGACCGAACGATCTGGATCAGCTACAACGGCGAAGTCTATAACCATCGCGATCTTCGCCCGGGGCTCGAGCAGCGCGGCCATATCTATCGAAGCGCGTGCGACACGGAGACCATCATTCACCTGTACGAAGAGCACGGCGCCGGCGCGGTCGAGCATCTTCGCGGCATGTTCGCATTCGCGATTTGGGATTCAAGCCGGCGCCGCCTTCTCCTGGCTAGGGACCGGCTGGGAATCAAGCCGCTTTACTACGCGATCAAACCCGACGGAGACATCTACTTCGCGTCCGAAATTAAGGCGATCATCGAATGCGGCGCAATTAGCACTGAGCTCAACTACGCCGCTCTGGCCGATTACGCCGCGAATCGTTCGACCTCCGGCGAAGAAACACTGTTTCGGCATGTGAAGCGATTGCTGCCAGGGCACACGTTGACCTGGCAAGACGGACGGGTCGAGATTAAGCGCTACTGGGACGTCAGCTTTGCCAAATCTGATCAGCCTCTAGGCGAAGCGCCGTACGTCGAGCGGTTCAAAGAACTGTTTTACGAATCAGTAAGACTCCGTTTGATGGCTGACGTTCCGCTTGGAATGTTCTTGTCGGGCGGCATCGATTCCAGCGCCATCGCGGCAGCGATGAGCGAGATGGTGTCGGAGCCGATAAAGACATTCTCGGTAGCCTTTGCCGAACGCGAAGCAAACGAATTGCTCTACGCGCGCGCGGTCTCGCAAGCATTTGCGACCCGACATTATGAAATCATCGTGAGCCCGACTCAGTTCTTCGACGCGCTCCCGAAACTCGTCTATCAGGAGGACGAACCCATAGCGCATCCTTCAAGCGTCCCGCTCTATTTCGTGTCCGAGCTAGCCGCGGAACACGTCAAAGTAGTGCTGACAGGCGAAGGCAGCGACGAGATGCTTGGCGGCTACGATAAGTATCGACGGACTGTTTTTAACGTAGCTCTTGGACGGGCTTACAACTGCGGAGTGCCCGCGGCCATTCGCGGCAAGATAAAAAAGGCAGTCGACAATATGAAGGGCACATCCGGCGTAAGGCGAAAGCTCAGCCGAACATTCCTGTGTTTGGAGCCTGGAATTGAAGATATCTACTTTGACAATTTCTCGGTCTTTTCCCGTTCGATGCAGCAGCGTTTATTCACGGCCCGGACGAGGGAAAGAATGGGTACCCAGAATCCCTATCGCAGCGAGCTCGATCACATGGGCCAATGCGACTCCGAAGCCTTGCTTGATCAGCTGCTCGCCGTCGATTTGAAGACGTACCTTCACGAGCTATTGATGAAGCAGGACCAGATGAGCATGGCCGCCTCGATTGAAAGCCGCGTGCCTTTCCTGGATCACAAGCTCGTAGAGTTTGCCGCCGCGCTTCCGGTCTCGATGAAGCTGCGCGGGATTACTACCAAGTACATCCTGCGCCGCGCAACCGAAGGAGTTCTGCCCAACGAGATCGTCACACGGAAGAAGATGGGATTTCCTGTGCCGATAGGCCGGTGGCTCCGCGGTGCATTCAGCCACATAGTAGACGAATACGTGTTGAGTGAGCGAGCGAGAGCGCGGGAGATTTTCGATGGGGAGTTTGTTGGCGAGCTGGCGGCGCGACATCGTGCGGGCGAGGACCATTCAGAGCGATTGTGGGCGCTGATCAATTTTGAAATCTGGCAACGCCGCTTCTTCGATTCGGAACCGGCAAGCTTTGACACAGGAACTCTTCGTTACGCGATTAGCGAAAATGGAGTCGCGGCGGCATAGCGATGGGAATAATAGGCGGGACAATAGGATACAGGCTACTGAAATCCGTAAGCGCGGACGGCGAGACCGGCTATTGCGATGGGAGCGCGTACAAAGGCCGCAGCAAGCTTGAAGTGCTATTAGGTCCGCAGATCTGGAAGGGGTTTGAAGGTAAAGTCGTGATCGATTTTGGGTGCGGATCGGGGGTTGAAGCCGTGGAGATAGCCGAGCACGGCGCGCAAAGAGTCATTGGACTCGAAATGCGGACGAGTCTGCTAAACGATGCGAGAAACCGAGCAGAGCAATCAGGTGTTTCAGATCGCTGCCACTTCGCGGCTGAAACGGCCGAAAAAGCCGATGTAATCCTGTCGATAGACGCGTTCGAACACTTTGACGATCCGGCGAACATTCTGCGAACTATGCGCGGGCTCCTGAAAGATGACGGAGTTGTAATTATTGGGTTTGGTCCGACGTGGTATCACCCACTTGGCGGTCACTTGTTTTCGGTCTTCCCATGGGCGCATCTCCTGTTTACCGAGCATTGCCTGCTTCGCTGGCGCTCCGATTTCAAATCCGACGGCGCGACTCGCTTTTCGGAAATCGACGGCGGACTCAACCAGATGACAATTCGCCGATTCAAAACGCTCGTTCGGGAAAGCGAGTTTGATTTCAAAACCTTCGAAGCCGTGCCGATCAGGCGAGCGCGTCTGCTTTCAAATCCCCTGACGAGAGAGTTGTTCACGGCGATTGTGCGGTGCCGGTTAGCGCCTCGCAAATCGCGAGTGGCTCTGGCCAGGGCCCGTGTCGCAACCCGGTGAATAAAATGCGAATACTCTGGCTTAAAAGTGAACTGTTACATCCGTTGGACAAGGGCGGACGGATTCGAACGTATCAGATGCTCAAACACCTAAGACGCCAGCACGATGTAACATATCTGTCTTTTGTTCGGCCGGATGATCCACCTGAAGCTTTTGAAAAGGCGAACGAGTATTGCCACCGCCTGGTGACCGTTCTGCTGCGAGAAACTCGAAAGTTCGGCGCGCGGTTTTATTACGACCTGATCTTGAGTCTAGCTTCGCCGTTGCCCTATGCAATTCTAAAGTACGGTTTGATGGAGATGCGCAATGCCATCGAACGCGAGCTGTGCGAGCGCGATTATGACGTAGTCGTATGCGATTTCTTAGCTACCAGCATCAACCTTCCGCCGCGGCTCGGGTGCGCCGCGGTGCTGTTTCAGCATAACGTCGAATCTATGATTTGGAAGCGTCATTTCGAAACGCAGAACCGCGGATTGAAGAGAGCTTTCCTCAAGGGCCAATGGCGCAAGATTTTGAGATATGAGCGCGAAACCTGCCGCGGCGTCGACGCGGTCATCGCGGTCTCTGAGATCGACCGAGATCGGATGCGAGGCGAATTTGGGCTTCCAGAAGTCTACGATGTGCCGACCGGGGTGGACACCTCATATTTCAGTCCTGTCAGAGCTGCATTGGATCCTTTGGAACTCGTCTTCACCGGCTCGATGGACTGGATTCCTAACCAGGATGCCATTCTGTACTTTGCGGAGAAGATATTGCCCATCGTCTCCCGCACGATCCCTGCTTGCAAACTAACAGTTGTGGGCCGCAACCCCGGGCCCGCGCTGTTGCAGCTTGAACGGTCTGATCCACGGATTAAGGTGACCGGCCGGGTCGAAGACATCCGCTCATATGTCGCGCGCGCATCAGCCTACATTGTTCCTATACGAATCGGCGGCGGCACTCGGCTAAAGATCTATGAGGCGATGGCGATGGGAAAGGCCGTGATTTCCACAACCGTCGGCGCCGAGGGGTTGCCGGTTCGCAATGAGGAGGATCTGTTGATTGCGGATGATCCGGAGGAGTTTGCGCGGGCGATCATTCGGGTGCTTCGGGACGCGCCGCTGGCGAACAGGCTGGGCGAAAACGCGCGAGCGGCTGTTTGCGCGAAATTCGGATGGGAGGCTGCGGCGAATTGTTTTGCCGAGATCTGCGAGCGAGTAGCAGGACAACGATCTCGTCGCCAGGCGGCATGATCGTCTTGAGCGTTGAGTGAAGTGTCCGGCGAGAACTGAATTCGCGAGCGTAGAAATATGAGACTGAGCATCTTCGGTTTGGGTTATGTCGGTTGCGTTTCCGCCGCTTGCTTCGCGAAAGCAGGTCACGAAGTCATAGGCGTGGACGTCAACAAAACGAAGGTAGAGATCATAAACGACGGGCGCAGCCCCATAATCGAGCCGGGCGTTGAGACGTTGATCAGCACTTCAGTGAGAGCAAACCGGCTTCGCGCGACCGACGACGCAAGCGATGCTGTTCACGGCTCAGATCTGTCGCTTATATGCGTGGGCACGCCGAGCAATCACAACGGTAGTCTGGATATCTCACACGTCAAACGAGCCTGCCAGCAGGTCGGCGAAGCTCTAGCCGCAAAGCGCGACTATCATGTACTCGTGGCACGCTCGACTATGCTCCCGGGCACGGTCGAACGGTTTCTTATTCCTACCCTCGAAGTCTACTCGGGCAAGCGTGCGGGCCGCGACTTCGGAGTTGCAGTCAATCCTGAATTCCTACGCGAAGGCTCTTCGATTCATGACTTCAACAACCCGCCGTTTACCATCATTGGCGCCGATGACGAAGACGCGGCCGGCGCGGTAGGCCGCCTCTACGCGGGAATCGAGGCGCCGATCATCAGACTCGGCATTAAGGAAGCCGAGATGGTGAAGTACGCGTCGAATTGCTTTCACGCGCTAAAGATCACCTTCGCGAACGAGATCGGGAATATTTGTAAAGCGCTTGGCGTCGATAGCCACAAGGTTATGGACACCTTTTGCAAAGACACGAAGCTGAATCTGTCGCCGTATTACCTGAAGCCGGGTTTTGCGTTCGGCGGCTCGTGCCTCCCAAAGGACTTGCGAGCGATTACCTACAAAGCCAGGGAGGTTGATATCGACACGCCGCTCCTCAACTCAATTATGCTCAGCAACCGGCAGCAGGTAGAGCGTGCGGTCGATATGGTCCTTCAGACGCGACGAAAGAACGTCGGCGTGCTCGGAATGAGTTTTAAGGCTGGCACGGATGATCTCCGCGAGAGTCCGATGGTGACATTGATCGAGACCCTGATCGGAAAAGGATTGAAGCTTACCATTTATGACCGCGAGGTTGAATTAGCTCAGTTATTCGGCGCGAATAAACAGTACATCGATCACGAGATCCCACACATTTCATCACTGATGAAATCGGATCTCAACGAGGTAATTAATTGCTCGGAGGTGCTCATCATCGGGAAACATCAGGATGAATTTCGCGAATTGTCACATAAGCTGAACAACGGTCGCGTGATTATCGATCTGGTCAGGCTTCTCGATGTCTCGAATAGGGAGAAGAACTATCAAGGGGTGTGCTGGTGAACATTTTCCGGTTCAGAACCACCGAAAAAGCGGGGCGCCCTGGGATCCGCTCGCTTAATTCTCGTGCTTACGTGTCGGTGCTGATGGTTTTCATCTCGTTAAGTGCCGCGCTCTGTATTGCGGCTTGCACGCGTGACGCAAGCGACGCAACCTCAAGGCCAGTTACCGTAAGTCAACTGGCTGAATCCAACGCGGGTATGAGAAAGCCTGCGCCGCCGGCCGTCTTCCTCGACACAAACTATGTACGCCCGATCGGCCGCACCATTTCAGTCAGCGGGATTGGCGATACCGCGGCGCGTGCATTTCAGGCGGCGCTTGATGCGGCGCGTTCCGGCGACGTGATTGCAATCGAACCGGGCTCAATTGTTACCGGCAATTTCGTGCTGCCCAACAAACAAGGCGCGGGCTGGACAGTGATTCGCTCGTCTGTCGGCGACGAAAAGCTACCCGCTCCTGGCGCGCGCGTGAGACCGGGTACGGCCTCGGTGATGCCAAAGCTCCTGACGCCCAATGCCGATCCTGTGATCAGGACCGCGCCCGGGGCGCATCACTATCGGTTTATCGGCATCGAGTTCACAGTCGCGCCAGGCTGGGCACAGAATCATGGCCTCATCCTGTTCGGCGATGGCGGACAAACCTCGCCCGACACAATCCCGAACAATCTAATTATCGACCGCTGTTATATTCACGGTAACGCCGATGTTAATCTGCGGCGGGCGATTGCGCTCAACAGCGCCTCAACCGCAATAATTGATTCACACATCTCTGAAGTTCACGAAGCAGGGGCTGATTCTCAGGCGATCTGCGGATGGAACGGTCCGGGGCCGTTCAAGATTGTCAACAACTATCTCGAAGGCGCGGGCGAGAACGTTATGTTCGGAGGCGCCGATCCTAGAATCCAAAATCTGGTCCCTTCCGACATTGAATTTCGCCGGAATCATTGTTCAAAGCCTCTCTCGTGGATGCGACAACATTCTTCCTACGCAGGGAAGCCCTGGTCTGTGAAAAACCTGTTCGAATTGAAAAATGCCCGGCGCGTTATCATCGACGGAAATCTATTCGAGAACAACTGGGTGGACGGACAGAGTGGCTTTGCCATCCTTTTCACGGTCCGCAACCAGGAAGGCACTTCGCCCTGGTCCGTAGTCGAAGACGTCAAATTCAGTAACAATATCGTCCGACACACTGCTGCGGGCATCAATTTCCTCGGTCGAGACGACAACTATCCCAGCGAGCAAGTGAAACGGGTTTTGATAAGGAACAATCTGTTTGAGGATGTTGGCGGCAAACGCTGGGGAAGCAACGGACGATTCCTTCAGATTGTCGAGACTCAAGATGTGACGGTTGATCACAATACCGTTTTGCACTCGGGGAATATCATCACCGCCTACGGGGCTGCCAGTAAAGGATTCGTTTTCACAAACAACATCGCTCCTCATAACGAGTACGGAGTCATGGGCGACGGCTCGAGCGTCGGCAATTCGACGCTCGACAGGTATTTCCCCGGGCGTGTTTTCAAGAAGAACGTAATCGCCGGCGGCCGGAGCTCAATATATCCGGGGGACAACTTCTTTCCGGCGACGATCGAGGAAGTCAGATTTGCGGATCGCACGGGCGGCAATTATGCGCTTGGCACTTCAAGCCCATATCAAGGCGCAGGAACCGACGGCAAGAACATTGGATCTGATATTGACACGCTCAAGGCCGCGTCCGATTCCGCTCAGCTGGCGCGGTCTTCAGACAGAACGTTGTTGAAGACCGAAGTCAATGCAACAAATCGCCTCAATGAAAAGGTTGATACTCGCGCGGCAGCCAATTCGACGGCCGCGAATCTCACGAGGTCAAGGGCTCGTTAATGCATTCAACGGAGTTTTCAGACAAAGCGTTCGATCGCAACGACTCGCCAACCGTAACCGTAGTGATGCCGGCGTATCGTGCGGCGGAATACATTGGAGCGGCCCTTGATTCAGTTCTAACGCAGACTTACGCCGACTATGAAATCATCGTCGTGAACGACGGCTCTCCCGACACTGTTGCTCTCGAGCACGCGCTTGCTGCTTATCGGGATAGGATCCGTTACATAAACCAGGACAATCGTGGTTGCTCCGCCGCCAGAAACGTAGCCGTACGTGCGGCGCTAGGGCGCCTGGTAGCGTTCCTCGACGCGGACGACTACTGGGAGCCTGAATACCTGTCGGAGCAAGTGAAGTTCTTAGAGAGCAATCCATCGGTTGATCTTGTTTACTCGGACGGGTTGCTTGTTGGTGACTCGCCGCTTGCGGGCCGTACTTTTATGCGCACCACCCCTTCCAGGGGCGATGTGACGCTTCAAGCATTGCTCGAGGCGCGATGCACGGTGCTGCTTTCGGGCACTCTGGTGCGCCGTCAATCGATACTGGATGTAGGCTTATTTGATGAAGGTCTGCGGTGTTCCGAGGATTACGACTTGTGGCTTCGCCTGGCCATGAATGGCGGCCGGCTGGCTTATCAGCGAAAGGTTCTGCTCTGTAAGAGAATCCACTCGGCGAGCCTTAGCGCAGACCATGTAAATCTGCACGAACATACCCTGCTTGTGCTGGGAAAAAACCGGCTCGACTTCAGGTTGGGAGAGCAGGAACGGCAGGCACTGTGTGACCTGGAAGTAAGGCTCCAGGCCACCGCGAAGCTTGAACGCGGCAAACAAAAGCTATCCGCCGG
The DNA here is from genome assembly GCA_041487335.1 of Pyrinomonadaceae bacterium. Taxonomy (GTDB): domain Bacteria; phylum Acidobacteriota; class Blastocatellia; order Pyrinomonadales; family Pyrinomonadaceae; genus PSRF01. Next base: position 14,031 of record JBGPNE010000001.1, on the reverse strand, counting down.
TGATTTCGAGACCGCGGCTGCCGAGATCAAGGATGCCAATAGGTTTTATCGAAGTTGGAAGTTGCGGTTAATGCTGTGGTGGCTTCGGTACTCGCCTCGCGCGCTGTTGCATATCTACAACCTCCGCTCGCAACTGATAAACGACCGCGCAAGTTCAGACTTTGAAAGAGGCGAATCGTTTACGGTACGCGCCGGATGGCTATTCTTCGCTAAGTGTCTTGCATTCGGACTGAGCTTTATCCTTCCGCTGCTGCTGGTGCGCCGATTGAGCCAACACGAGTTCGGGTTGTACAAACAGGTTTTCCTTGTTGTCGGCACAGCGATTTACATTCTCCCTCTCGGATTTGGAATGAGCGCTTTCTACTTCCTGCCGCGCGAGCGCGAGCGACGCGATCAGGTCGTCTTTAACATTCTGCTGTTTTATTTGTTGATGGGGTGCGGGGCGTGCCTTGCTTTGATTCTAAACCCATCCTTGCTGGGAACGATCTTCAAGAGCGATGAGCTAACCGGATACGCCCCGCGAATTGGAGTGATCATCCTGTTTTGGGTGGTCTCCTCGTTTCTCGAGGTTGTGACCCTTGCCAATCAGGAATCCCGGCTGGCGACCTTCTTCATCATCGTCTCGCAGCTTGTTAAAACTGGGCTGATGGTCGCCGCGGCAATTTCTCTTGCCACGGTTGAGGCTCTCATCAATGTCGCGATCGTATACGGCATCCTGCAGACCGCCGTTCTCTTGCTTTATCTGCGCTCGCGTTTCGGGAGCTTCTGGCGAACGATCGACTGGAGAATGGTGCGTACTCAGGTAGGCTACGCGCTTCCAATAGGACTTGCATCAGTCCTGTTTCAGGTACAGGCGGATCTGCACAATTATTTCGTGTCCCACCAATTCAGCGCCGCGGAATTTGCCGTCTATGCAATCGGCTGTTTCAACCTCCCGCTCATCGGAATCCTCAGCGAATCGGCAGGCTCGGTAACGATTCCTCACGTGAGCTACTTGCAGAAGCACGGTCGCGATCGAGAGATCGTTGAGCTGATCGCAAGAATGTTGCGGAAGCTCGCCGCATTCTACCTTCCCATTTACTTCTTTTTGCTGGTTATGGGTCGAGAGTTCATTACCGTCCTGTTCACGGCTCAATACGAATCCAGCTGGCCGATATTCGCGATCAACCTGACGATGATCCCCCTGGGTCTGATAGCAAGCGCTTGCGACCCGGTGATACGAGCCTATGCCGAGCATCGGTTCTTCATGATGAGAGTGAGGGTTGCGGTAATTGCGGCGCTTTCGGTCGGCCTCTGGTTCGGTACGCGCCGCTTCGGTTTGATCGGAGCGATAACCGTCGTCGTAATCTTCAACCTCATCGAGCGCTGCGTCATCGCCACCAAAGTGTGTCGAATTCTTGGCGCTACGCGTCGCGATATCGGATTGCTGAAAGACATAACCAAGCTTGCAATCGCTGCCTTCGCGGCGGGGATTGCTTCGCTGTTTGTGCGCTCTTATGGGCTGGAGGCTCCGCCGCTGATTCTGCTTATCGCTAGCGGAATGGTTTTTTGTTTTTTCTACGTTGTAGCTCTACTGTTGCTCGGCGTTCTGACACCTCAGGAACGAGAGTTCATTGAACGCCGGCTTGTTCGTCTTCCTGATCTGTCGTGGGGTCGGCGGGCGGTTCCTGTTGCCGGCGGCGGAATCGTGAACGTTGGCTACGGCGTTTGGAATGCCGAAGCGTTAGCGGCGACTGCGGGTCCGAGCGCACCTTTGCCGCCAATACTGACCCGAAACCCGGGTTTGGCGGTTGAGGTTGGAGAGTTAACGCAAAGGCAATATTGGGATTTGACGCACGTCAGTGAAGAAGCGTTCCTGGAAAGAAAGAATCAGATCAGAAACATTCCTCCCGGCACTCAGCCTCTGAATAGACGTTTCAAGACTTTCGTCAAGAAGCTCCTGGGCAAGAGGGTGCTCGAGTACATGGGCAGCTACGAGGATCACCTGCTCTGGAACGTTATTTACAAAAATCATCTGCCAAAGAAAGCCGGGGCAAAGGTGTTGGAGGTGGGAAGCGCCCCGGGAGATTTCCTCGTCAGACTGAGCGAAACGTTTGAGTTCGTTCCCTACGGCATCGAGTACTCGGACAAAGGCGTAAATCTGAACCGACAGGTATTCGCCGAAAATAACATAAACCCCAACAACGTCATTCATGGCGACTTCCTTTCGGATGAATTTCACAAGCGCTACGCGGGTTATTTTGACATGGTCATTTCGCGCGGCTTCATTGAGCACTTCACCGATGCAAAAAGCATCGTCGAAAAGCACTTGAATCTTCTGGCCAAAGGCGGCGTTCTTGTTATCAGCATTCCGAATCTTCGCGGATTCAACTACCTGTTGGCACGAATGTTTCACAAAGAGGTTCTAGCCATGCATAACCTGACCATAATGCGAAAGCAGGAATTCAAGGAGCTATTCGACAGGCAGCGGCTTTCTCCTCTTTTTTGCAATCACTATGGGACATTCAATTTTGGACTGTTCAATGCCCGGGACAACTCGCTATCGCAGTGGCTGCTTGGGCTCTGCATGAAATTTCAGGTGACCTTGAATTTCGCCTTTCGACTGCTTCTGGGCGAGAAGGGAGCCGAAAGCTCGTCCTTCAGTCCGGCGCTGATCTTCATCGGCGTGAAACGGAAGTAAGGATGCGAGCAGGGAGCGCGGAGATGCAAAGACTTGCTATACGTACTCACGATTTACTATCTCGGAGATTTCTATTGCCACTGTCGAGATTTCAGCGACTGGTTCGACCCTCGCGACGCGCCGTCATTCGAGCTTATTACGAAGGGATGAGGCTTCGCAGCCAGGCGGAAGCATGGAGGGCTGAGCAAAAACTCGATTGGATTCTTCAGCGCCTGCGCTTTGTTGTCCGCCGCGCATACGCCGAGACGGACTACTATCGTGAGATGCTAGACCAGATCGCATTTGATCCAAGCGTAGATTTCGGATTCGAAGAGTTTTCCAGGCTCCCAGTTCTTGAGCGGGAGAACATCCAAAGCGCCGGACCTGCATTGTTGTCGCAGAGGATTCCGGCTAACGAACTCCTCAGAGACTCGACGGGAGGTTCAACTGGAGCGCCTACGGAAGTCTGGCTTGGGCCCGAAGAGAGAGGGTGGAGGGAGAGCGCGGGGGAATACTTCATGCGGCGTATGGGAGTACCCGGCGGTGTGCGCACCGCCTTGCTCTGGGGACACCATCTCGACCCGAAGGCCCACGACAGCCTGCGCGACCTGTTTCACGCATTTGAGACCAACTCGCGCTATTTTGATTGTCTTCGTCTCTCACCCGGTGTGCTCGAAGAGTATCACCGCCACTTTCGGCGGTGGCAGCCCGAATGCATAATCGCCTACGCGAGCGCCCTGGGTCACCTCGCCGAGCATATACTTGAGCGCGGGCATCGCCCAACTTATCCGTCGAGGGTGTTGATCACCGGCGCCGAGAAGCTCTTGCCGCAACATCGTCAAGCAATTCAAGCCGCGTTTGGGCGCCAGGTTCACGAACGCTACGGCAGCCGCGATGTTGGCTACATGGCCTTTCAGATGCAACCTCACCGCGTTTTTGCTTATGAGATCGATTGGGCAAACATTCTGATCGAACCTGAAACGACCGAGATTGAAGCCAGCGTTCTCATCACCAAGCTCCATGCCGATGCAATGCCGATGATTCGCTATCGCGTCGGCGATGTTGCGCGCTTCTTGCCCGGAACCAAGCCGGGCCATCCGGCTTTCATCCTGAATGATGTTGTAGGACGCGACGTTGACCGGATCTGGCTGCCTGATGGTCGATGGATAACGGGTCTGCAGATTCCTCACCTGATGAAAGATTATCCGGTTCGTGAGTATATGTTTCTTCAGCGGCCCGACTATTCGGTCGAGATCAAAATCGCTCCAAAAAGCGGTTTCAGTGAGGACGCCAGCGAAAAGATACTCGAGACAGTCCGGCAGAACCTACCTGGCCTCAGAATCAGCACGCTGCTGGTTGATGAAATCCCGCGAACAAAGGCGAACAAGTGGCGTCCGGTCGTCAGCGAAGTCGATATTGCTGGGGGGCGCGCAGCATGACCACTACCTTTCTGCAGATGCTGAATGATCCTCGCGTGGCGATCGCGAAAACCTCCGCGCGCGGATACAAGGCTGAGGAAGACGCCGGCGGTGCGATGGTACGGGCTGCAAGCTCGCTTGGTTGGTCAGATCAAGAACACGGGCCATTCGGCAGGATCATCCCTCGAGGCGCGCGTGTGGTGATCAAACCAAATCTGGTGATGCACGAGAATCAAGGCCCCTGGGGAATTGAACCGTTGATTACCCATCCCTCTCTCATTCGGGCGACCGTTCAGGCTGTTCTTCAGTCAGCCGCATCGGAAGTCATAGTTGGCGACGCCCCAATTCAGGGTTGTCACTTCGATGAACTTCTACGATCGACTGGTCTCGATAAGTGGGCGAGCCGCTTGACGAGCGCGGAGCCCCGCTTTCGGGGGATTCGCGACTTCCGAAGGACTACGTGCGAGTTCCTAAACGGTGTCCGAGTCGCATCGGAGAATCTGGTAGCAGAAGATCGCTTTGTGCTGTTTGATCTTGGGAGCGAGAGCCTGCTCGAGCCGGTTACTGACGAAGAGCCCTCTTTCCGTGTTACTTGCTACGACCCGCGGTTGCTGGCAAACACGCATTCGCCACGCCGCCATCAATACCTTGTCGCAAGAGACGTGATCGACGCTGACGTAGTCATCAACCTTCCGAAGCTCAAGACGCATAAGAAGGCGGGAATCACATGCGCGCTCAAGAATTTAATCGGCATAAACGGAAATAAAGAGTACCTGCCCCATCATCGGATCGGGGGTTCCGAAGCCGGTGGCGATTGCTATCCTGGGGGTAGCCGCGTAAAGCGTGCGCTCGAATACACGCTTGACCGCCAGAACATGGCTTCATCATTTGCCAGCGCTCGACTCTGGGGCGAAGTCGCTACAAATCTGAACCGTGTATCGATGCTCGCGGGAGACCGTCTGGGAGTCGAAGGCTCCTGGTCGGGCAATAACACCGTTTGGCGAACAGGGCTGGACCTTAATCGAGCGCTCTTATACGGATGTTCAGACGGAAGCTTAGCCGATACTCCTCAGCGTGTTGTCATCCACGTGGCGGATGCGGTCGTGGCCGGTCAGGGCGACGGGCCGCTTTGCGCGCAGCCGTTGGAAATGGGGTTGATCTTTGCCGGCAACAATGCAGCTGCTATCGATTGGATTGGAGCGCAGTTGCTTGGCTACGAGCCTCAGCGAATACCAATCGCGCGCGAAGCGTTCGCGCAGTTTCGCTGGCCGATCGCTTTATTTTTGCCGGACGAAGTTACGGTTTCGGGTGACCTCGGTGCAGGTAAGCCGGCTGAAATACTGGCATCGAGAGAAATCGCGACAAACGTAATCCATCCACCCGGATGGCGCGTAGCCGCGCAAAACCCAGAGGCTAGATAAGATCGAAGGTACGATCAATATGTGCGGAATCGCAGGACAAGCAGGGATTTCCGATCGCGATGAGGCGAGGAGCGCGGTCATACGAATGATGCGCTCGCTCGAAAGACGGGGGCCTGACGGCGAAGGGATCGAAGTGTGGCCGGAAGCGGTGTTGGGCCACAGGCGATTGGCAATCATCGATCTCAGCGACACTGGCCGCCAGCCTATGTTGTCGCCCGATAGATCAGTTGGTGTCACTTTCAATGGGGAGGTCTACAACTACGTCGAGTTGCGAAGCGAGTTGATTGGGCTCGGCCGCCGGTTTACCAGCAGCTCGGACACCGAAGTGCTCATTCATGGATATGAGGAATGGGGACTGGACGGCTTGCTGTCAAAGGTGAGAGGAATGTTCGCCTTTGCGCTGTGGGATGACCGCCGGCGGCGGCTTTTCCTCGTTCGTGATCGGCTGGGTGTGAAGCCGCTCGTCTATGCCGTGCGCGACGGCTGTTTAGTGTTCGCTTCGACGGCGCGGGCATTGCGCCTTGGCGGGTTCGTCGACGATATCGATGAGAAGGCCGTTGCGGAATACCTCGAGTTTGGGTTTGTGACGGATGATCGCTCCATTTATCGCGATGTGTTTAAGGTACCGGCCGCATCAGTCGTCGAATGGTCCGAAGGCGCAATAAAGACGCGAGAGTACTGGTTGCCACCGGATGTTGATCACGAATGTAGATTGACTTTCGATGACGCGGTTGAAGAAACAGAGAGGCTATTCCTCAATGCCGTAGAAATTCGATTGCGTTCAGATGTTCCGATCGGGGCGTTGCTCAGCGGAGGCGTTGATTCAAGTCTGGTCTGTTGGGCCGTGGCAAAGCTTGGGGCTGATTTAACCGCCTACACCGTGGGAACGCCCGGCGACCCGTGGGATGAGAGCAATGATGCGCGCGCGACCGCAGAAAAACTCAACGTGAGGCATCGAGTGCTGTCGCTTTCGGCGACTGATGCCCCTGACGTTGGTGAGCTCACCTCTGCATACGGCGAACCATTCGCATGCGCGTCCGCGCTCGGCATGCTCAGCGTGTCCCGCACCGTTCGAGCGTCTGCCAAGGTGCTGCTGACCGGCGATGGAGGAGACGATGTCTTTCTGGGTTATCCGGAGCATAGTCACTTTCGGATGGCGCAGAAACTAGCGCGGGCTCTGCCCGATTTTGCAGGCGGCTGGTGGCAAGGCCTTCGCGGCAGCTTTCCCCGGGTCGGACCATTGCGCCGCGCCGCAACTCTCATGGACCTCGCTACTGGGGGACTTGGTGGAGTGACGACCGTTCATGATGGACTCCCGATGTATCAGCGAACCGGAATGCTTGGCGAGAGGCTCCGTGACCTCAGCATAGACCAGCGCGCCTTGGCCTGGTCGCCTCTATCAGCGCGAAACCTGCTAACGGAATTTTTGCAGTATGACCGGCGAATGCGGTTTGTCGGAGAGTACCTCACAAAGGTTGACGGCGCTACGATGCATCACTCGCTGGAGGCGCGGTCGCCTTTTCTAGATCACAAGCTTTGGGAGTTTGCCGCTTCGCTTCCGTTTGGTTTGCGCCTGCGTGGAGGTCGCTCGAAAGCGATACTGCGCGAGCTTGCTAGACGAAAAATCGGGGACCGAGTCGCGTCTGGGCGCAAACGCGGATTTGGAATACCCGTTCAACGCTGGATCGTCGACCGTTGGCGAGAGCGCGTGAAGCAGAGCTTCGGCGATTCGTTGCTTGATAGAGAGGGATGGATAAACTCCGCGGCTGCGATTGCACAGTTGGAAGCGGCTGAGCGGCGCGGGTCCGCGCCGAATCAACTCTGGTACCTGTTCGTGCTCGAGGAATGGTTGAGGCGCGAGCGAGGCGAGACTGTCAGAGCGAGCGCAAGCGGTGCAGGAATGGCGCTGACGTTAACGAATGGTTTAGGTCATAGAGGCGGCCCTGAAATAGCCGCTCAAGAAGTGTGAAACCGGTTCAATGAAGCGAAATGTTCTGCAACTGATCGGCAGCTTTCATGAAGGCGGCTCCGAACGCCAGGCAGTGCAGCTTGCGCGCCTGCTCAAGGAGAACGGGCGTTATGGCGTTCACATCGCGTGTCTGGACGCTAGCGGTGTGCTGCGCGATGAAGTCGAGAGGCTGGGCTTTGGAGAAATTCCGGAGTTTCCCCTGACCAGCTTCTACGATCGGAATGCCATCAAGCAGCTCCGCCGATTCGCGCGCTTCTTGCGGGAACGCGAAATCGTCGTTGTCCACACGCACGATTTTTACACAAACGTTTTCGGAATGCCGGGCGCCGCGCTGGCACGGGTGCCCGGGCGTATAGCATCTCGGCGCGAGACCAAAGGTTGGCGCACTGCGGTCCAGAGGCTGGTAGAACGACGCGCGTACGGTTTTGCCCACACGGTTGTTGCCAATGCCGAAGCGGTTCGCGACCAGCTGCTCGCCGAAGGCGTACGCCGGGAGAAGACAGTCACAATTTACAACAGTCTGGACATCGGGCGCGTCAGCTCAAGCTCGGCGATGCGACGCGATGATGCTCTTGCCGCGTTACATCTGCGCGGCGGTAACAATGGCCAGTTGGTGACAATCGTAGCCAACCTCCGCCACAAGGTTAAAAACCATTCGATGTTCTTGCGCGCAGCGCACCGGGTAAGTCAGGCGATGCCGCAGACCAGGTTTGTCATTGCCGGAGAAGGCGAGTTGATGACATCTTTGCGCGCAATGGCTGAAGGGCTCGGGCTGGGAGACAAAGTGAGTTTCATAGGACGATGCGACCGAATCGGCGAGTTGCTCGCTTTGTCCGATGTATGCGTGCTCTCGTCGACTGCGGAAGGATTTTCCAATTCGATCCTCGAATACATGGCTGCGGCGCGCCCGGTCGTAGCAACGGACGTGGGCGGGGCGCGCGAGGCAATCATTCACGGTCAGACGGGCTATCTGGTGCCGTCAGATGATGATGTAGCTATGGCAGAACGGATAGTTTCTTTGCTGCGTGATCCCACATCGGCACGCGCTATGGGAAGGCGAGGCCGGAGAATCATCGAGGAGAAGTTTTCTTGTGAGGCGCAGCTTGAAAGAATTGAAGGCCTATATGATCGGCTGCTGGAGGGCACGAGTCCCATATCGCAGCAAGTTTTGGATAGAGTTCAAGTTTCAATTGAGGCGCAACAATGAGCTCATTAGCTTTCCATAAAGGCGAAGCGGAGAGATTCCTGGCCGCTGATAGAGCAGGGAAGGGCGCCAATCGCCTGCGAGTGCTAATCGTCGCACCGTCGCTTGAGATACTTGGCGGTCAAGCTGTGCAAGCCGCTCGGTTACGCGCGAGGCTGCGTGAAGAACCATCAATCGAGGTGTCCTTCTTGCCGGTCAATCCGAAATTGCCGGGTCCGCTGAGGAAGCTTCAGGACATAAAGTACGTTCGAACATTCGTGACCTCTTTGCTCTATTGGGGATTACTACTCGCGCGAGTTTCCCGGTACGATGTCATACACGTATTTTCTGCTTCCTATTTTTCCTTTGTGCTTGCTCCAACTCCAGCCATCCTCGTTGCCAAACTTTATAACAAGAGGATCGTGCTCAATTATCGCAGCGGCGAGGCAGCGGATCACTTGCGTCGCTGGCGTCGAACTGCGATCCCAACGATTCGGCTGGTCGATGAAATCGCAGTACCATCAGGTTATCTGGTCGACGTTTTCGCACAGTTTGAGCTTGTGAGCCGCTCGATTTCCAACTTCGTGGATATGAATCGTTTTTCTTTTCGGGAGCGAAGGCCGCTGCGGCCAATATTCTTGTCAAACCGGAATCTCGAACCGCTCTACAACGTCGAATGCGTGCTGCGTGCCTTTGCGATCATTCAGCAGCGATCGCCCGGCGCGAGCTTGATTGTCGCCGGCGATGGAAGCCAGCGCGGCGAGCTGGAGGCTCTGGCGCACGAACTAAAGCTTCGCAACGTGGAGTTCAAAGGTCGTGTTGCTCCCGAAGAAATGCACGCGCTCTATAGCTCGGCCGACGTTTATCTCAACAGTCCCAATACTGACAATATGCCCGGGTCTGTCATTGAGGCGTTTGCTTCGGGGCTGCCTGTGGTGACCACTGATGCCGGGGGCATACCGTACATCGTGGAAGACGAAAGCACCGGATTAATGATGCGCTGCGGAGACTACGAGGCAATGGCTGATCTAGCGTTGCGGCTTTTGGAGGACGAAGCGCTTGGGGCGGCGATGACGAGCAGAGCACGAGAAGAGTGCAACAAGTACCAGTGGGACGAGGTTAAGAACGAATGGCTGAAGCTTTATTATGAGTTAGGCCGTGGGCGTAAACGAACGGCAAATCGAGCAGCATTCGAGCGCGAATTGTCGATAGGTGAAGTCTAATAGCCGGCCGTCTTCAGCAAAAGCGTTAATCTACGCCGTCATTTCGTAGAAAGGACTATCAAAATATGAAAAAAACAGATAGCCCGGGATTCATTTTGAAGCTGAGGTGGTCATTGCCCTGGCTTACGCGCTATCCGATGTGGCGACTTCGTGAGGCCGTCCGTCGGAGTACTGAAGTAACCGGTCCAAAACACTTCATCTTCGTCGTGGCCAACCACTTCGAACCCGGATGGAACGAGAGAGGGCTGACGCTGGATTGGAAGACGGTGCTATCTCGAGTCGAGAACTGGTGTGAACGGGCTCGCTCGCTTGGCGACGCGTTTCGCGACTGCGACGGCAAGGCATTTCGCCACACCTACTTTTATCCCATCGAGCAGTATCACTCGCGCGTGCTGGATAAGTTGGCAGAGTTACAAATGGATGGCTTCGGCGACGTTGAAATGCATCTGCATCACGGAGTAGAAAGGCCCGATAACGAGGCGAATCTCAGGAAGACGCTTCAAGATCTTCGAGACATCCTCGCGGAAGAGCATCGATTGCTGTCGCGCAGGAAGGATGACCCCTCGCCAATGTATGCGTTCGTCCACGGCAATCTGGCGTTGGCAAACTCCGCCGGGGGGCGGTTTTGCGGCGTCGATTCAGAGATGGAGGTCTTAGCCGAGACCGGTTGTTATGCCGACTTCACGCTACCGTCGTGGCCGGACGAATCACAGGTAGGTCACATCAACGCCATCTACCAATGCAGTCGCCCGCTACATGAGAGAAGTCCGCATTCGAATGGCAAAGATCTATGTATTGGAGAAAGGCCGGTTTTGCCGATATTATTTACCGGGCCACTTGTGTTTGATTGGCGCCGTCGTATTTGTGGGTTACCGATCCCTCGGGTTGACGGTGGCGCTCTGGCGTCGAATTACATCCCGAGTGTTGAAAGGTTCGACCGTTGGCGCAGCGCTGACATAAGCGTCAAAGGAAGACCGGAATGGGTGTTCATCAAGCTCTATTGCCACGGGTTTTTTCCGTCGGATCAAGAAACGCTACTCGGCGAACCGATACGTCGTTTCCTGGGGGAGCTTCTTGAAATGGCGGACCAAAACGATCAATGCACGATGCGTTTTACGACCGCCCGAGAAGCGTTCAACATTGTGATGGCAGCAGTCGAAGGGCATGGTGGAGATCCGGGATTGTACAGGGATTACTGGCTGCGTCCGATAATGAACGCCGGGATGGAACAAACTTACCGGGAGGAGATAGCCGTAGCAGCCAGCTAGCCGTCGACAGTGCCGCTACTATCACGATGAGTGTTTCAATGTCGAAATCGGCGTTGCGTGGGGGAACCGTTCGCAGACGATATGTCGAACGCGGCAAATTGATCACACTGGCTGTCGTATTAGCTGTTTTCGTCCTCGAGCCGCTGTCTTATTCTACGGTGCTTGCTCGTATAGGAGACCCATTCTCGCACCCGGCCTCGCACCGCAGGTACTTGCGGACGTCCGATGTTGCGACGAGCGAAGAGTTTCAAGCGTCTCTCATCGCTGCCAATCCTGGTGACACAATCACATTGAAGGCTGGCGTTGTCCTGCGGGGAAATTTCTTCTTGCCCGAAAAGACAACAGCCGGCGTCCTGTCGGATTGGATTACTATTCGCTCCTCAGCCGTCGGCGAGGCGCTGCAAGAGGGCGTACGAGCCACACCAGCTGATGTGTCAGCGATGGCCAGACTGGAAAGTCCCAATTCTCAACCTGCCCTGATGACCCGAACCTGCGCCCACCATTATCGTTTTGAAGGGATCGAGTTCACCATCGGCCCCGACGTGATGCTCAACTATGGAATCGTAACGTTCGGCGAGGGCACGGAAGCGGATGCTTCCCTGTTGCCCCACGATCTGGTTATTGATCGTTGCTACATTCATGGACATGCAACCGCCGACGTCTCTCGCGGCATTGCGCTAAACAGCGCGAAAACCGACATTGTCAATTCATATATATCCGATTGTCACGGCCTGGGCTTCGACACTCAGGCGATTGCCGGATGGAATGGCCCTGGTCCTTTTAGAATCGTCAACAACTATCTCGAAGCTGCTGGTGAGAACCTCCTGTTCGGCGGTGCGGATCCGGCGATTCCCCAGCTCGTGCCATCGGACATCGAGTTCAGAAACAATCACTGCTCAAAACCGCTTTCGTGGATGGAAGGCATTTTAGCTAAACCAATTCGAGTAACCGCTAGCGGAGTATTTACGCAGGGCGCCCTGGCCGCCGGGGCTACATATAACTATCGGATCGCCGCGCTGGGGCGCGCAGGGTATTCCGGCCTCGTTAACTCTGCGGCCTCTGACGAAATCGCCGTAACGCTGGCGGGAGATCAAACCTCCGCGAACATTTCGTGGGACCCGATCGACCACGCAACTGAAATCCGCATTTACAGAACAGGCGACGCTCCAACGGCTGCAACGAGAAAATGGGTCTTCTATTCTTCAAATGGATCGTCGTTTACCGATGTTGGAGATATTGCCGGCGCACAACCGATCCAGGCGCCGCCTGAGTCAGGCAAGCGATGGTCCGTGAAGAATTTGTTCGAGCTAAAAAATGCACGGCGAGTCCTAATTGATGGGAATGTCTTTGAGAATAACTGGGTGGATGCTCAAAGCGGATTCGGCATTCTATTTACAGTTCGCAATCAGGATGGCAATGCAAAGTGGTCTGTAGTCGAAGATGTCAGTTTTACAAACAATCTTGTGCGTCACACCGCCGCCGGCATCAATTTACTCGGACGTGACAATCTTCACGCGAGCGAACAGCTAAAAAGAGTGGAAATCAAAGGCAATATTTTCGACGATGTGGGGGGCAGCCAGTGGGGAGCCAATGGAAGGTTTTTGCAAATCACCGAAACCGTTGATGTGACGGTGGATCACAATACCGCCTTTCAAACCGGCAATATCATCACTGCGTATGGAGAACCGAATCAAGGTTTTGTATTCACTTACAATATTATTCCTCACAATGAATACGGAATCATCGGTGATGGTTCGAGCGTCGGAATCATGACGCTCGATCAGTACTTTCCTTCATACCTACTGATTAGAAATGCGATTGTAGGTGGCCAGAGCGCCAAATATCCCAGAAAGAATTACTACCCCGCCACGATTGACGACGTAGGTTTCGTCGATAAAACGAATGGCAACTATCAACTTGCGGTCGCTAGCCCATACAAGAACGCTGCTAAAAAGGGCCGAGATCTCGGCGCTGATTTTGAAGCGGTCGAGAGGGCCGCGAAGCGAGCTGTTCAAGGCTCGCCCTAAACCCGGCCGCGTGCGCGGGTGGCCGTACATCCCCTCCTCAGAGCGACTGAATCCGGTGCGCCTCATAGGCGAATATTCATCGAGCGCGGACAGCGACCTTTGCGGCCTTCCAATGCTTTTTGTAGATTTAAGGCGATTGCGGCTATAAGAAAAGAGCAGATCAGGGTCGGACTGCATAATCGGTAGTGCTGGATTATGAAAGCAACATTCCGCCATGACTCGGACCCCTTCGCTTTGTGGACCGCCAGCGTCAATCACAAGGGAGCAACTTTCCACGCATTAGCATCGCTTAGCAAGCTACAGACACGATCTCGTTCGACCGGCAGGTAACGCAAATGAGCGGGTTTGAACTCAAGAAAGCAGCCCAAAGTGCGAAGGAGCCTTTCGCAATTTCAGCCGTCGCAAAAGCAAAGCCAAATGGGAGCAGCGCTTGCGAGCCTGGCGAAGTTCTGTCGAGCAGATTCTCTTCGCTCAGTCTGATAAGCGAGCGCGGTGATGTTGGTTTCTACCGTGCACGCGATCTGCGCGCTACGGAAGGAGGCGGACTAATATCGCTGAGGGTTTTCCGGGGGCACGATGATTCAAGGCGACTGGAACTGTTTCGAATCGAAGGCTTCGCGGCGGCAAAACTATCGCATCGAAACATTGTTAGGTCAGGCCCACCCGAGGAGATCCAAGGCATACACCTCTCAACAGCTGAGCGCCGGGAGGACGTTGAGACTCTAAGGAATTTGCTTGACCGCCAGGGTTGGCTTGAACTGAGACTCGCATTAGGAATCGTTCATCAGATCGCCGATGCGCTTGACTACGCACACGCACTTGGGGTTCTCCATCTTAGAATTCATCCCGAAAACATTCTAATC